>NZ_KV838017.1:0-792 GCF_001838615.1 Haemophilus sp. HMSC61B11 | reverse complement strand
GTTGGATTTGGTGGGGGAAATAGCTTAAATGAACCATTTGCATCTCAAATAGAATCTATTAAATTAGATTTCACTTGGGCATTTAATCCAGATGAAAGAACAAAACCATTATATGAGCAATATATAAAGACGGTAACATCTGATGAGTTTAAAAAGGATTACCCAAATGACCGCATTATTCCTTATGAAGAATATCGAAAAATGTATATAGAGGAGCGACAATATAGAGTTGTAAGAGCTTATTTTCATTTTATTTGGCCTATTGTTTTACTATTTTTTATTTTCCTCCCCCGACCACGTGGTTTTCGTGTCAACCGCAAAAAACGGGTGATTTATTGGCAAACCATCTTTGGCAGCCATGCCATCGCTTTCGTACCGGAACAAGGCGATCCGCTAGGCGGAATCAATTACAGCCGTTTCGGCTTGTATGCGTTTGGTGGCCATGAGCGTTTTTCATTGCAACTTTGGATTGACGACTACCTTTCCAAACGTCGCGTCACTGCACTTTTTGGCGTATATCCAAGTCCAAGTTCAGAACATAATGCGCAAATCCTACGCGCTATTCGCGCCTATCTTACGGAAGACAATCCTGAATTTTTAAAGTATGTAGGCAGAGATTTTAAAAACTTTGGCTTAAAATTTAATATTGCGCTATGTAACGCTTTTGCACTGCGTGTGCCGTTTAGTCGCAAAAAAGCCGACCGAGCCATTGAAATGGCGCTTGCCGAATGGAACAAGAAAACCCCGAACCAAAAACAAGGTTGGTTCAACGAACGCCGCGCAACACAAAAA
>NZ_KV838016.1:0-4894 GCF_001838615.1 Haemophilus sp. HMSC61B11 | reverse complement strand
TAAGATTCACAACAGCGCGTCGTTGTGTGGAGTGCATTATAGGGATTTTTGGAGTCCGCGCAAGCACTTTTTAAAAAAATTTGATCAATAGATGATTTTTTAGACGCAACAGCCTTTAAGTAAGTCTATTCAACCTTTTTTAAAGTCCGTTTACAGCGCCTAAATCCATTTGCAGAAAGTATTTCATTAAGTTTATTAAGCCCTTTCTCCTTTTCTTTCTCAGTATAAAACTCACAATTACGATTTTCTAAAGCGCCACGAAGTCGCCAATAAAAAGCTTCAGTTGCACCAATATCCGCTTTTTTCAAACGAACAATTGCATTTTCAGCACCTATTTGTCGTAAGATATCCACATTATCAATACCGACTTTCTTTAGTGCTCGTTCATATTTAATAGATAAATTCGGTAAATCACGAATCCGTCCAATCTTAGAGAGCGCAGACTCGAGTTTTTCCTTCCTTATTTGAGTTATTGAAAGAATGATCAAAGTTCTCATTAATACATTATCTTTCAAGATACTTTCAGTTAAAGCATAATAATCAGATAACACAAAGCGTTTATTGAGTTCATTTGTTGCAAAGGCTTTACAGCCCAGCCCTTTTAATTTTACAGAAAGTTCACCTTTAGCCCTCAAGTAAACCTTATTATTAATCCAAACAGCAAACATATCCTTATCTTTATGGAATAATCCATATCCAGTAAATAGGTTTTTGCTTGTTACATCTCCAATCAGTTGATTTAGCAAATTACACACTCTGATAATATTATCATTGGGTATTGTTAGGATTTTCATTTTAAAGCTCTCCTTAGAGTAAAGTTTATTTTATTTAGCTATAACTAAGAAGCACCACTATAGAATAGTTATATCATAATCAATCAGGTATAACTAAAAGATTTTTTCAATTTTGTGAGATAGATCGCAAATGTAAAATTTATTTAAAAACAAACAAGTAGATTTGATAAAACAAGATTATAATTAACAACTTAAGCCTACTAAAAATTTGTAATATATAGGAATAAATAATGATAACTGGACTTGTTCTTGAAGGCGGCGGCATGAGAGGGATGTTTACAGCAGGTGTCCTTGATGCACTCATGGGACGACACATTGAAATAGATAAAATTATTGGCGTTTCTGCGGGCGCATTATTTGGCATAAATTATGCATCCAATCAAAAAGAAAGAGCATTGAGATACAACCTAAAGTATCTTAAAGATAAACGGTACATGGGATTTCATAGCCTTTTTACAACAGGCAACATTGTCAATAAAGATTTTGCTTTCTATGATCTCCCCTTTAATCTCGACCCTTTTGATCAAAATGAGTTCGAAAAATCTCACATTGATTTCTATTTGGCAGCGACAAACATTGAGAATGGTAAAGCTGAATATTTCAAAATCGAAAATGTTTTCAAAGAAATGGAATACTTCAGAGCAACCTCGGCCATGCCTTTTGTCTCGCAATTTGTGGAAATCAATGGGCAAAAATATCTAGACGGTGGAATTGCTGATAGTATTCCATTTGAAAAAGCACAAGAGCTCGGTTGTGATAAAATCATCGTCGTTTTAACCCAACCTATCGACTACCGTAAAACAAAATCTTCTTCTTTTTTATTCAAACTTTTTTATCGCAAATATCCACACTTAGTTAAAACCTTAGAAAATCGCTACCGCACTTATAATGAACAAGTAGAAGAAATCATTCGTTTAGAAAAACAAAATAAAATCTTTGTAATCCGTCCAAATGTACCGCTCAATATAGGTCGATTAGAACGAGATGAAACCAAAATAAGAACTGTATATGAACTAGGTGAAAAAATTCTCTCAGCACAAATTCAAGATCTAAAAAAATACTTAACAAGTTGATTTTAAATAAACTATTTCTCAATTTTGGAATCTGGTTCACATTTTTTCGTCAAGGAAAAAATTTTCTCTTGATACTGTACATCAATACAGATATAATCTAGCCAAATTTAGATAACTCTATTCAAGAAGGTTTTATATGGCAACTCAAGAAGAAAAGCAAAAAGCGCTCGCCGCAGCACTTGGTCAAATTGAAAAGCAATTCGGTAAAGGCTCAATTATGAAATTGGGTGATACTCAAGCCCTTGATGTAGAATCTGTTTCAACTGGTTCTTTAGGTCTTGATGTCGCTCTTGGTATTGGTGGTTTACCAATGGGTCGTATTGTTGAAATTTTTGGACCTGAATCTTCTGGTAAAACAACCTTAACGTTATCTGTTATCGCTCAAGCACAAAAAGTAGGTAAAACCTGTGCGTTTATAGATGCGGAACATGCACTTGATCCTATTTATGCAGCAAAACTTGGCGTTGATGTGAAAGAACTTTTAGTCTCCCAGCCAGATAATGGTGAACAAGCACTTGAAATTTGTGATGCATTAGTACGTTCTGGCGCTGTAGATGTCGTCATTGTGGACTCGGTTGCTGCACTTACCCCGAAAGCAGAAATTGAAGGCGAAATGGGTGATTCACACATGGGTTTACAAGCGCGCTTAATGTCTCAAGCACTACGTAAATTAACCGGTCAAATCAAAAACGCAAACTGCCTTGTTATCTTCATTAACCAAATTCGTATGAAAATTGGTGTCATGTTTGGTAACCCAGAAACCACAACTGGTGGTAACGCACTAAAATTCTACTCTTCTGTTCGTTTAGATATCCGTCGTACTGGTTCAGTTAAAGATGGAGATGAAGTCATTGGTAACGAAACTCGTGTTAAAGTGGTCAAAAACAAATTAGCTGCACCTTTCCGCCAAGTAGATTTCCAAATTCTTTATGGAGAAGGTATCTCTAAAGCTGGAGAATTAATTGAACTCGGTGTTAAACACAAACTTGTTGAGAAATCTGGTGCGTGGTATGCATATAACGGTGAAAAAATTGGTCAAGGTAAAGCTAATGCAATGAAATGGTTACATGAAAACCCTGCGAAATCAGACGAACTTGAAGCGAAGCTTCGTGCTGAATTAGTCGCTAACCCAGAACAAGCATTAATGGCTGATATTGAACAATCTACCGATGACGCAGAAAGTGATTTCTAATCACTAAAAGTGCGGTCAATTTTGACCGCACTTTTCATTTCAACCGTATTTCACCTAAAAGGAATTTCTATGTCTTCTCTTGCTTTAAGCTATGTCGTTAATTTACTTGCTCGACGTGAATATAGCGAATTTGAACTACGCAATAAAATGCAGGAAAAAGCATTTACAAAAGATGAGATCGATGAAACGATTGCTTACTGTCAGAAAAAAAACTGGCAAAATGATAAACGATTTGCTGAAAATTATTTACACGCACGTTCGCAGCGTGGGTATGGTGCAAATCGTATCAAACAAGAATTACGTCAACTAAAAGGCGTCCCTTCAGACGTAATCAATGAAGTCCTCGCAGAAAGTGAAATTAATTGGATTGAAATAGCAGAAAAGGTTCTACACAAAAAGTTTCCTAATTATGCAGAACCTCAACCAATCAAAAGCAAACAAAAAATTTGGCAGTATATGCTCTCTCATGGATTTTATTCTGAAGAATTTAGCGATTTTATCGGAAATGGAATAGAAGACTGATGAACCTAAAGAAATAAATCCCTAATACTGTAAAAATTAAACAACCAACTAAATGGCTAACTAAAACGAACAATCCATTTACCCACTCTTCTTTAAAAAAGAGTTCTATTACTTCGCCTGAAAAAGAAGAAAAGGTGGTGAGAGCACCAAGAAATCCAGTCACTAAGAATAATCGCCATTCAGGGCTAAATTGAGGAAATAACCAAAAGGCGGCCACTAAAATCCCCATCAAAAAACAGCCAATAAAGTTCGCCACAAGTGTACCAAATGCAAGTGTGCTAAATAGTGAATTCAACCAAAGACCCAATCCCCATCGTAAGGATGCTCCGATGGCTGCGCCTGTGCTAACAAGAATAAGCGACTGAAACATTTATTTGATACCAAAAAGCTCCGCCAAATGTTTGGCTACCGCTTCGTCTTTATTGAACCCAATCTCTTCCAATTCAGGGCAAGCTTCTTTTAAACGAGGATCAGCATTTGCCATCACATAACCTTTACCAGCCAAAGAAAGCATTTCAACATCATTCTGACCATCACCAAAAGCAATACAATCTTTTAATCCATAATTTCTATTTTCTAATAGATGAGCTAGTGCATCACCTTTAGATACATTTTTGTTCATGACCTCTAAGCAAGTCACAGCAGAATAAACAATCGTCGTTTTATCACCAAAATGCGTTCTAAGATAATCTTCCAGCTCCACAAGATCTTTTGGATCACGAGCAATAAAAAATACTTTTTCAGTTCCTCTTCCATGATGCTTTGTAAAATCAACAACTTCGTACATAAAGCCTGAATCCTTATGATATTTTGCTAATTCAGGCACATCTTTATTGATAAACCAACCATCATCTTGATAAGTATTGATACAAATTTTGGTGCGATCAAAAGGAATTTTATACAACTCAAGCACAATTTCTTCAGGAAGACTATTGCTATAAATAAGGTTACCTTTTAGGTCGCGCACTCTCGCGCCATTGGAGGTGATCATTACAGCATGCTCCGCTCCAATCTTACCTAAAATAGAAGAAACATCCGTGTGATTACGGCCTGTCGCTAAAATAATATCAACACCTTTTTGTTCTAATTTATTTAATATCTCAATTGTAAAATCACCAATTACATGATTAGCATTGAGTAATGTACCGTCAAGATCAGAAACAACGGCTTTAAATGGAAGTTGTTGCATAAAAACACCCGTATAAAAAATGAATCTGTATCATACCAAAACAACACGATTTTTGACCGCACTTTCTCTCAAAAAAACGACATTCATTGATAAAAAACAAAAAGGCGTATCTTTCGATACGCCT
>NZ_KV838015.1:0-606 GCF_001838615.1 Haemophilus sp. HMSC61B11 | reverse complement strand
ATACTTTAAAAACTCAGGATTGTCTTCCGTGAGATAGGCACGAATGGCACGCAAGATTTGTGCATTGTGTTCAGAACTAGGGCTAGGGTAGACTCCAAAAAGCGCAGTAACACGACGTTTGGAAAGGTAGTCGTCAATCCACAGTTGCAATGAAAAACGCTCATGACCACCAAACGCATACAAGCCGAAACGGCTGTAATTGATTCCGCCTAGCGGATCGCCTTGTTCCGGTATGAAAGCAATAGCATGACTACCAAAGATAGTTTGCCAATAAATCACCCGTTTTTTGCGGTTGACACGAAAGCCGCGTGGACGGGGGAGGAAAATAAAAAATAGTAAAACAATTGGCCAAATAAAATGAAAATAAGCTTTTATAGTTCTATATGGCCTTTTTTCTAAATATAATTGCTTATATTCTTCATAAGGAAGAATATTATCGTTTGGAAAGCTCTTTTTAAATTCATCAGATGTTCTTATTTTTATATGCTGTTGATATAACGGCATTATTCTTTCATCGGGATTAAATGCCCATGTGAAATCATACCTAATAGATTCTATTTGAGATGCAAATGGTTTATTTAAGCTATTTCCCCCACCAAATCCAAC
>NZ_KV838014.1:0-285 GCF_001838615.1 Haemophilus sp. HMSC61B11 | reverse complement strand
AGCAGGAATGCCATCCAGATTGGGTGGAAAATAGTTCGGATAATATGCCATTTTGCCCAAGGTTTGCGTATATAATTTTCTTTATACTCTTCATAAGATTGGAGTTTTTCATTCGGGTATTTTTTCATTGTTTCTGGATTAAGAATCCACTCACGGTATTTTTCGTACAACGGTCTAATTTCACTATCCTTATTGAATGTCCACACAAAATCTTCCTTTATTGCAGCGATCTCATAAGAAAATGGCGGTTGTTTATATTTGGCATTTTGATACCAACTCATGCAA
>NZ_KV838013.1:0-565 GCF_001838615.1 Haemophilus sp. HMSC61B11 | reverse complement strand
AATAAAAATAGCAGGAATGCCATCCAGATTGGGTGGAAATAAGCTCTAGCTCTTTCAGTAGTTCTTCTTTCGATGTAAGGAATTCTATATTCGTTATAAGGAAGCAGCTTATTATTAGGAAACATTTTTCTGAACTCTGGATCATTATGAGTTCTCTTACTTTCTTCGTATATAGGGTAAATTTTTTTATCAGGATTAAATGCCCAAACAAAATCTTCCTTTATTGCAGCGATTTCATAAGAAAATGGTGGTTGTTTATATTTGGCATTTTGATACCAACTCATACAAAAAATACCGATAAATAAGAGGCGAATAAATCCTCGAGGATAACCGTCAAAAAAGGAATTACGAATCTCAATTTCATCTTCTCCGCATTGACGGATAGAATATTTTAAAGATTTGTATGCTTTATTTTGATTCATATTGCACTCACTTCATTGGAATGGTGGTTAAGTCGGAACTGATTTTGCCGTCGGAGCCTTGGTAATCGGCAAGATACACTTTCAGGCGAATATTTTTTACCGAACGCGGCTCGATTGTCTCCATTTTGGCTTTTTCTTTACGG
>NZ_KV838012.1:0-1479 GCF_001838615.1 Haemophilus sp. HMSC61B11 | reverse complement strand
GTTGAAGCAATCAATAACAGTGGTTGGTTAGCGAATGCAACTAAATCAACAGGTGAAATTGAAGGTACATCAACCGCAACTAAAGTGAAACCGGGCGCAGTTGTAAACTTTGACGCAGGTAAAAACTTAAAAGTTAAACAAACGCTTAATGGTGATGATCATACTTATACCTATTCCTTAGATAGCAACTTAACTAACTTAGATAAAGTTGTTGTTAATGGTAAAGATGGTGCTAATGGTAAAGATGGTGTAACTATCACTGGTCCAAATGGTGCTAAAGGTGAAGATGGTAAAGTCGGAATCACTGGCAAAGATGGTAAAGACGCTGTATCTATTGCAGGTAAAGATGGCGTTGGTCACATCGGTTTAACTGGTCCTAAAGGCGCAGATGGTAGCGACGGTAAATCTGTTGATATCTCAACAAATGATGGTACACAAACTTTAGTGAACCAAGAGCCAGGTACAGATAAATCACAACGTATTGTTTACACACCGAAAGATAAAGACGGTAATCCAATTAAAGGCAAAGACGGCAAAGATATTGTTCGTGAAGTTGCAACAATGGATGATGGTTTGAAATTCGCAGGAGATGATGGTCAAACAGATGACTCTAAAGTAATTGCGAAAAAACTTAACCAAAAAGTTGATATTGTAGGTGGTGCAGATAAAACTAAATTGACAGAAAACAACATTGGCGTGAATAACAAAGATGGTAAGTTAAATGTTCAATTGTCTAAAGATATCAATTTAACTGATGCTGGTTCAATTAAGTTTGGCGATAATAACTTAAGCATTAACAAAGATGGTTTAACAATCACCAATGGTCCAAGTGTGACTAAAGAGGGTATTAATGCAGGTAATAAAGCAATCACAAATGTGAAAGCGGGTACAAATAATACCGATGCTGTGAATGTTAGCCAATTAAATGAAGTGAAAGCAGCTGAACGTCATATTAAACCAGGTGAGTATGCAGTAGATAACAGCGGCAACGTAACCATGACTTATTTAGATGGTAATGGCCAAGATGTTACAAATGAAAAAGCGGTTATCACAGGCGTGGCTAAAAATGACTTAAGTAATATCACTAACGATGGTAAAAAAGTGATTACTGGCTTAGGTACTGTAGTTAAGCAAGGCGATAATGTTACAGTTACCGAGGAAACAGATTCTACTACAGGTCAAAAAACCTATACTGTTAGCACCTCTAAACAAAACTTAGGTGATGCAGAATTAGCATATAAATCTAATGGTGATGCTACAACTAAGAAAAAAGTTAAAGTATCAGAAGGTTTAGATTTCACAAACGGTAACTTCACTACAGCATCAGTGGATGAAAATGGTGTGGTTAAATACGATGTAAACGTTGGTGAGATCGAAAACGGTGCAAATGGTAAAGATGGCAAACCTGGCGTTAAAGGTAATGATGGCTTAGCAACCGTGAAAACTGTCGTTGAAGCAATCAATAACAGTGGTTGGTTA
>NZ_KV838011.1:0-384 GCF_001838615.1 Haemophilus sp. HMSC61B11 | reverse complement strand
AATGTCGCAGATGGTGAAGTTAATGCCAAGAGCAAAGATGCAGTAAACGGTAGTCAGCTATACTCATTGGGCGATACTATCAATAAGAAAATTGATGGTATGGGCTTTAATTTAACCACTAATGGTACTGAAACACCGGCGCTATCTGATGCTGATAAACGCATTGTAAGCAATGAAACATTTGCAATAAACCAAGGTAAAAATATCAAGGTAACTCAAATAGCAAATGGTTATGAAATTGCTACAGCGGATAACATGACGTTAGGAGAAAAAGCCGAGAATGGTCAACCGGGTAGTGATGGTTCATTAGATGTGAAAGGTAAAGACGGTTCTGCAGTATCAATCAACGGAAAAGATGGTTCAATTGGTTTATCGGGTAAAGAT
>NZ_KV838010.1:0-340 GCF_001838615.1 Haemophilus sp. HMSC61B11 | reverse complement strand
CGGTACGAAAGCGATGGCATGGCTGCCGAAAATGGTTTGCCAATAAATCACTCGTTTTTTGCGATTGACACGAAAACCACGTGGACGAGGGAGGAAAAAAGCAAATAGCACAAAGGGGATCATAATGATGTCTAAAACAAAGTCTTTTAGTGGAGAGCCAATGAGAATATCTTTTTTATATTCATCATAAGATTTTGGTGGTGAAACAAATGAATATCCTTCTTTTTGATCCATTTCATATTGAAATTGCGCTGTTTCTTTATATCTTAAATATTGTTCCCTAGCTGGTTTATCTGGATTAAAAGCCCACTCATAATCACTTTTTGCCTCGAGATATTGG
>NZ_KV838009.1:0-569 GCF_001838615.1 Haemophilus sp. HMSC61B11 | reverse complement strand
ACGTGGCAACGATGAAATTGAAATTCGAGACTCCATTTTTGATGGTTATGCCCGCGGATTTATTCGATTCATCTTACTCGCTGGATTTTTGATTGTTGGAATTTGGGGTAATTGGGGTGAAATCCCTTTCCATGGTCAGATACAAAAAACTCAACGTGACTATGAATGGGCATTTAATCCTGATAAACCTGCGATGGAGCAATATCTATGGTATAAGGAAAAAGCAGATAAGCGTTATAAAAAAGCGCAAGAAGAAAATAATCCATTTATATCTGCACCAATCCCTTATCATGAATATAAACAAAGTATTCTTCCTAAATCACCATTAAAAGATTTTATCCTTGATATCATTTTAATTCCCTTTGTGGTCTTTGCCTTTTTCCTCCCCCGTCCACGTGGTTTTCGTGTCAACCGCAAAAAACGGGTGATTTATTGGCAAACTATCTTTGGTAGCCATGCCATCGCCTTTGTACCGGAACAAGGTGACCCGCTAGGCGGAATCAATTACAGTCGTTTCGGCTTATATGCGTTTGGTGGAGATGAACGTTTTTCATTACAACTTTGGATTG
>NZ_KV838008.1:0-2345 GCF_001838615.1 Haemophilus sp. HMSC61B11 | reverse complement strand
AAAAAAACTCACTACAGAAGAGCTCATTCCAGTAAGAACAGAACTTCCTATCGGCTTAAAAGTAGATGATGAGGATTTTAAAAACGTAACCCACCTTTCATCAAAACTCGATGGTGCAGCAAAACTGTTTGCTTTTTCAGCTATATTAGGCTTTTTTACTGAAGATTCCAGTTATACCAAAGAAGGGCGTTGGGCAAATAATGCCACATTTGCTACTTTATTAGCCTTAACAGAAAAAGTCGCTCCGGGCAGTGAGTTAGGGTTTGAATTTAGGCAGGTTGCCGGTCAGCGCATGTCTTTAACAGCAATTAATAATGCAACAGGAGCAACATTCTCAAGCGGCTGGCAAGCTGCAAGGGCGGGGTTGTTTAATTTCGGCACAGCGCTGGCAGGTATTGGCGTGTTCGTTGAAGTGGCAAATGCCCATGAGGCTAAATATAAAGGCGATGAAATAGACTACTGGGGGGCGGTGTCTAGAGGGACTGGTTCTGCCTTAATGGCGTTATCGCCCGCAACGTTAGGCACCGCGTTAACCATGATGGCATCCACATCAGCGAACGTGGCATTTGCTGGTGCAGCATTGCGTATAGCCGCAATAGCGTTACCTTATGTGGGCGCAATATTGCTATTAATCGGTGTTGGTTTAGCATTGTTTAAGAAAAGCGACATGGAGCTTTGGATTAAACATAGCTTTTGGGGTGATAGTGATAATTATTGGGGAGAAGCTGTTGGGGCTTATGGTTGGACAGACAGACGAGAAAAAGGAAGTTTATTCAAAGACCAATTTAACCATAGTAAATTTTCGAATTCATTAACTCAGCGTGAATATATTTTTTATACATTAGAGCTACAAAGACTATTCTCTATAACAGAAAAAATTAAATTTGAAGTAATAGATAAGCATCATATTTTAGTGATGCATCCTAATATAAATACATCAGATACAGCACAAAAACTAAAAATTACTCACAAATCTATTACCATAAGACGTTCACCTTTCTTGGAAGTATATTCTGAACCTCAAATTATTTTTGATGAAAATAGGTCGGGGCAGGCAATATTATATTTTAAAGATTGGTCTATTAGCGATTCTCTGAGTGGAAATCCTTTATTAGTTAATGCTAATGAAATTGAACGCCTCAAGTTACAAGTTTCCATTCCTCGTTATAATCAAGCAACTGAAGACATAACATCAGATACAACAATATTGGATATAAAAGGTAAGTAATATGCTGTTAAAAAAAATCTACCAAGACCTAGGATTTTCAATACGTAAAGTCAATGAAGATGAAATCGAAATCAAAAACTCAACTTTTGATGGCTATTTGAGAGGTTTTTTTAGAATGCTTATTATTGGTATCTTTGCAGTGATTGCATTTTTAGATTATCAACACAACGAATTCCCCTTATCTGGAATATATAGTGCTATAAAAAATGAACTAAGTTTTGGATTCTATTCTGATGAAGTAATTAAACCTATGCATGATAGACATATTATTACTAGGAAAGATAGCGAATTTATAAAGATGTTCCCCGATGAAAAAATTCTTTCTTATGAAGAGTATAAGTCGGAATATAGCACTGATATATTAAAATCTAAAATATGGTTTATTCTTCACTCTATTTTATTTCTCTTTATTTTCTTGCTCTTTTTCTACCCACGCCATCGCTCAATTCGGCTTAACCGTAAAGAGCGAGTCATTTATATGCAAGCCTTTCATAAAATTTTTGTAATGCCAGTACCGGATAAAGGCGACCCGCTAATGGGGATGAAATATAACCGCTTTAGTTTTTATATGTTCGGTAGCCGTAAGCACTTTTCGTTGTTGATGACGGGGCTTGTAGTGGAAGGGAAATACACCGAGGCTGAACTTTTAGGTTGTTATCCCCTGCCGAATCCTCTGCATAACATGCATCTGATTAAAGCCATGCGGGAATTCTTTACTCAAGAAAATCCTGAATTTTTAAAACATATTGGTAGATTTTATCGCACGCCATGGCTTCGTCCTGCTATTGCTTTTTGTAACAGCTTCAGTTTTATTCGTTTTCCGATTTCCAGCCGGAAGAAAATCGACCGAGCTATCGTAGAACACAAAGCGTTTTGGAATTCTCTTTCTTACAAACAACAAATGCAACGTTATGATAAAGCAGTTAAAGAACAACAAGAACTTAATGAACAACTGGCTTCAGAAGGTTTAATTAACGAAGTTAACGATGACTGGGAGGAAACCGAAAAATCGCCAGCTTTGCAAGATTAATAAACAGGTTGATTGAAAAGTGCGGTAAAATTTTTCAATGTTTTAAAACGCTTAAATAATCAACCGCACTTTTATTTGAGATGAATA
>NZ_KV838007.1:0-213 GCF_001838615.1 Haemophilus sp. HMSC61B11 | reverse complement strand
CGTTAGGAAATATACGTCAGCAAAGGGCTACCGTTATACAAAAAATACGAAAGGAAGTGATATGCTCAATACCTTAACTGTCACGATAAAACACCCGAAATTAGGCGAAGATGTTTCCACCTGGTGGCGTAAAACTCATGCTGATTATTTTGAAAGTCAAATAACTTATGTGGGAGCCAAGTAAATGTGCATATCCAACTATAATCCTGATGT
>NZ_KV838006.1:0-345 GCF_001838615.1 Haemophilus sp. HMSC61B11 | reverse complement strand
TTTGGATCTTTAGCTGAACCATCCGGGTTCAAGTTATCCGCTTTATTAACTGTCACACCTGCCGGAGTGATTTTGGTTACATCACCTGTAGCATCTTTAAATTCAGCACTATTTAAACCCTTCAAGTCCTTCGCTAACTGAACTTCTAATGTACTTGCACCGTCTGCTTTAACATTGATATTACCTGTTGCAGATTTAAATGTGTTTGACTCAGCTTCACTTACACCTTCACCCTTGATTTTCACTAGAGTGTTTAGCTTATGTTTGTTTACTGTACTTTCATTATTTCCTGTAAACTTCAAGCCATCATTTAAAGTAGCAACACTTTCACCATTTACATCTAAA
>NZ_KV838005.1:0-318 GCF_001838615.1 Haemophilus sp. HMSC61B11 | reverse complement strand
CGAATTGGCCATGAAGTGTTGGTGAAATTCTTAAATGGTGACCCGGACCAACCAATTGTGGTAGGGCGTACTTATCATAGTACCACAGAGCCCCCTTACGAGCTTCCCAAACATAAAACTCGCATGACGATTAAATCCAAAACCCATAAAGGCAATGGTTTTAATGAGTTGCGTTTTGAAGATGAAATGGGACGTGAAGAAGTCTTTATTCATGCAGAGAAAGACCTCAATCATATTGTGAAACATGATGAAACGACCCAAGTGGGGCATGACCGCACGGAGCAAGTTGGCCGCAATGAAACAATCCATATAGGCAAT
>NZ_KV838004.1:0-968 GCF_001838615.1 Haemophilus sp. HMSC61B11 | reverse complement strand
CCTTTCCAAACGTCGTGTTACTGCGCTTTTCGGCGTATATCCGAGTCCAAGTTCTGAACACAATGCCCAAATCCTACGTGCTATTCGCGCCTATCTCACGGAAGACAATCCTGAATTTTTAAAGTATGTAGGCAGAGATTTTAAAAACTTCGGCTTAAAATTTAACATTGCTTTATGTAATGCCTTTGCACTGCGCGTGCCGTTTAGCCGTAAAAAAGCCGACCGAGCCATTGACCTAGCGCTTGCCGAATGGAATAAGAAAACCCCGAATCAAAAACAAGGCTGGTTCAACGAACGCCGCGCAACACAAAAACTCATCAATGAACGTCATTTGCGGGAAGAGTTGGATAACGAAGTAAAATAACCAATTTAAAACAAAGTGCGGTAAAATTTTTCAACGTTTTAAAACGCTTAGAAAATCAACCGCACTTTTATTTGAGATAAATAAAGAAAACATGGCAGAACAAGAAAACAAAGACTGGCTAGATAAACTCGGGGAGTTTTTCAGTAGGATTTTTATTAATCCAAACAAAGACATTGCCTATTCTATTCGTAAACGAGGCGATAATGAGATCGAGATTCGAGATTCCATTTTTGATGGTTATGCTCGTGGATTTATTCGTTTTGTTTTAATTGGCATGACACTCATTAATGTATTTCATGGTTCATCTGGCATTCCATTTTATAGCCAATATCTCGAGGCAAAAAGTGATTATGAATGGGCTTTCAATCCTGATAAGCCTGCAATGGCACAATATCTGAATTATAAAGAAATGGCAGATCGTCATTATAAAATAGCACAAGAAGAAAATAATCCATTCATAGATCCACCAATGAGCTATGAAGAGTATAAACAAGGCATCCTTTCTAAATCACCATTAAAAGATTTTATTCTTGATATCATTTTAATTCCCTTTGTGGTTTTTGCCTTTTTCCTTCCCCGCCCACGTGGTTTTCGTGTCAACCGC
>NZ_KV838003.1:224034-265530 GCF_001838615.1 Haemophilus sp. HMSC61B11 | reverse complement strand
AAAAATCTCACCGCACTTTAAAGATAAAAAACGAAAGTGCGGTTGTTTTTGGTGGTGTTTTTACCAGTCATCGACACGCGTTAGAAAACGCGCGCCAACGGTGCTATACCCAGGATCTTTCAAATGTCAATCTTTTAAAAGGCTATAAGCGAATTCGGGTGGTAGAAGGAAATGCCGTGCCGGATAAGAATAAAGATATCCTGATTGTTACCGTAAATTACCCAAAACTGGGAGAAAAAACCAAAACATTTTGGGATAAGATGTTTGCCGAGTATTTTGAAGGCAGTATTACTTTTGAGGGAATTAAGTAATGAGAGAAAAACAATACACACCGGATATGGTAGCACGCAATGTGAAACAACGGGGTAACGGCGTGATTGAAATTGCCCGTTACAATGAGGGGCACATGAAAGCCAATATGGCATGGCCGTGGTTCTTAATTGTGGCAGGTATGACCTTATATGATATTTATTTTCAACAAGGGATGTTTAACGATATTCAGTGGGCTATTTCCGTTGATTGGGCGCTAGATCGAGGGTGGACTAGACATATATCTATAATGACTGAATTGGGAAAAGAGATCCCACAAAATTACTATGCAGACTATAAAGCAGAAATGATTGCCATGCATGGAGACAGTTTTTATTGGGGCTGGTTCTATATCCTTTTCCCACTTTTTTGGTTCTGCTTGCTGATTTCACCTAATTGGCGCCCGTTGCGTATTGATAGCAAGCGTCGCTTAATTTATTTTTGGAGTTGGGGTAAGTTTTACATTGCACAATATCCGATACATCTAAAAGATAATCCCGATGGCCTATGCTGGTTTTTAGAAGCGGAAATGTTTAAATCTTGGATGCACCGTGAAGCCATGGGCAGCTTGATTCTCCATATCCCCCATGAAAATCCGGAAATTCAAAAGAAAGTCGCCGTGCCGATAGGCACATACTGCCCGGTATGCGAATATCAAAATTACCTATTACGGGATTTTCTGTTGGATTACATGTGTAGTGATGATGGCGACAAAGAATATGCCCGTTACTTCAAGAAAGAGAAACGCATTTGGTTGGACTATTTGGGGTGGTTCTATCGCTTTAGTCTCTTTCCTGCACGGGGCTATAACGAAAAGAAAACTGAAGCCAAAATACAAGCCTGGCTTGAGAAATATGGCGATGGACAATAAAAACATCTAGAAATCTAACCGCACTTTAGAGATGACACTTTAAAGTGCTCTACTCCCCAAAACTTGGACAGATAACCAAACCGAAAGTCGAGCCTCTATGGGTTTCAAAGGCAATAATCTCCTGATTGACTTAGCTCATCATCAGCAAGAGATATAGCTTCTCCGCACCTCCCCGAAATTCGGTCACCCACTTTTCATTAAGCTTTGTCGCAGTAAAATTGTGCGTTAATAAATTCAGTACCACATTGATCTTATATCTTCAAAAAGCCAAGTCGTATAATATTGCATATAATTCTGACCATCATAATGATAATAGGTGTAAGGTTCACCTATATAGCCTTGATAAAAATTATTATATTTTTGTTTCAATAGGATATAAGTTTTATTCATTTCCCATTCCGCAGTATCAGTCGGTGACTTATAATTTTTCTCTAAAGAGATTAATCTAGTTCCCAAATTTTCATCACTATTACTTGCTTCAATGACAAATTTCTTATATTCCTCTTGATATTGCACTCGCATAAAATTATAAGCTAAGAACTGATCTGCCAAATATTTTACCTCAGGGTCAGTAATCTTTAAATCTTCAATTTCATTTTTCATTCTTTTTAAATGATCAATATAATCATCAAATAAAACGATTAAAGGTGATGTATCATCACCTAAATAAAACTCTGTAAGTTTATTTTTTAATTGAGCACTTTTTTGTAGGTTAGTAGACTCTACTTGATAAAAATAATTAACCAGTTTTTTATAATCTTTCTTTCCTGAAGCTAGGATGTTTTCACTAATAGCAATCGGCTCGGTTGGAACTATGCCATATTGTTCTTGATTATCATGTTGGCGTTGTGCATATATTACAGAATCATGACCATCTCGGTTCACAATAATGTTTCGATCGTGATAAATATTGGTAAAGTCATTTTGTTCTATACGAAAATTCTCGCTGGGAAAAATGCTGCTAATAATTTGTTTATTTTCAACTACATCCCATACTCCCCAAAGTTCATTTTTCTTCACAGAAAAGAATCGACTTTCCCCCTTTTCTGATTCTCCCAAATAATCACCATTATTTAAAGAATAGACCCTGCCATAATCAATCGGAATAATAATCTCACCCTTCAGATTAATCATGCCAGATTTCTTATCTATACGAACTAAATACTGATTAGTATTATGCATTGCAAGATCATCATATTGCGCCGCAATAATCACTTCACCAGTAGGGGCAATGAGCCCCCATTTATCTTTTTGTTTAAACCGAAATACCTGATAGTGCTCAACAAAATCCAAGTCCTGATACTCAAAAGGTAATACTGCCTGTCCGGCATAATCAATAATTCCGACCATTCCGCCTTGTTTGGCAATAATTGCTCCATTCGGGAAAAATTCTTTTAATTTATCATTATTGAGCATTTTTATTTTATTACTTTCATAGGTAAAGTCTGTTATTGGTTTACCGGTGAGTGAGAATAATGCTATTTTTTCCCCTTTAGTTGCTATCATAATTGGGGCAAAATAATCTTCATAGAGGTTTTTATAGATAGGCTCAAAAATCACTTTTCCTGCAACACTATATATTCCGTAAAGATTGTCGAACGTGGTAACATTAATTTCATCATATGAATTATAAGATATACTCTGGAACTTTGCAGGAATAAGTTCTTTCAAATCACTATTTAACATCCCCAAATTATCAATAAGACGGGTTTCAATTAACGTCGAATTATTTTGAGTTTTTATAGCATTGAACTCTGTATATTTATAATCCAACGCCATATTTCCATTAAGATCAATCAATGCGCTCTCATAGTTTTCAAAAGATGACAAATTTTTTCCTTTAGAAATTTGAATGTATTGATCTTCAATAAATTTTACCTTAAGTAGATGATCAAAAAGTTTCTTACCTGATTTTGTCCATACAGAGTATTGTTTATTCTTATCATTAATTACTGACATGACTTGACTATCCTTTGACAATCCATCGACAACTTGATAGTCCTTCGGCAGCACAATTAATTTTCCATCCAATGAGTAGAATTGCCGTTCTCCGCTTTTCCACCGTCCAGCAATAAGAAGTCCACCATCTAATGAAAACTCATCTTCTGAAATGACTGGAATAATCTCACGATTATTTTTCACTATGCCATATTTTTGGTCTTTCTGAACTTGAATATAACCTTCATCAAGGAGAGAATATTGATCATATAACTCTGCATCTAATACAATTTCACCTCGTTGATTAACTACAACACGAGATATTACCTCATCGGTTTTGAGATCGCGTTCGATTAATTCAACATACCCTTTACCCACATAGCCTGCCTCTTGATATTTAAAAGGTACAACAACCTCCTTTGTTTCAATATTAATTGCTCCCCAGTTAGCCTGTACATCTAAAAAATAAACAACGGGATAAAAATAATTTACTTCCGGCTTTGATGAAATATTAAGATAGTGACGTACCGGGTCTGGTAAGGCATTTTCTGAATAATATAAGTAAGAGCTATAATTAGGCCCCGTATGAAGAATACCCATATCTTTATATTTCGGCTCAACCACTACCTGACCTTGGTTATCTAATATCCCAATATGATTATTTTTTACCCCATACCAATACCCTTTTTCATAAGGCTCTAACTGACTATAGTTTAAACCATGGGCCTTGCGATATAGTTCATTTTCGATATCCGCCAGTTTGGAAATCAAAGGATTTCTGCATTCTTCAATGAGTTTCTTTTGTTGAGAGATCCTAGGTGCTTGTAACTGATGACACTGTTCAAACTGAGTAAGTACATCGGCTTTTTGTTGATCCAGTGACGGTTCAGCTGTGGTATTCGAAATGAAGTTTGTATCACAGGCAACAAGACAAAAGCAAAAGAGAGAAAGAGATAATTTAGTAATGATATGTTTCATGTTAATATTAAAAGAAGATATAAACAGTTTGAGTTTATCATAATAGACAACTACTTAAGGAAAAATTTACACATTTTTAACCGCACTTTTATACGGCAGTGATAAACTTAACGCATTACTTTTTGAGGAAAATGGATGAAACCCGCTTATACCGAAAAACTTTTAGCCCGTCATGTGAGATTTTTAAATCCTGATCTGATCGAGATCCATCGTCCCATGATGCAGGTATGGCGACTTATGATTATTGCCATTGGTTTGTTGTTGGCTTTTATCGGTTGGGTAAAACACGCTGATACAATATATACACGTGATGATACTTTTGTGACTTATGTGAAGTGGTTTATCCAACCTTCTACCGAAAGGCACAAGGCATACCTACAATATGCTGAAGAACAAATGAAAGAAAAGCAAGCGCTTGAAGCCCAACTTAAGGAATTAGCAAAAGGCTCAACATTACCGACTAGTTTCATTGAATTTAGAAAACATCACGCTGATCTTGATTATTTCAGCGCCCAAACAAAATGGAATAATTATTTAGAATTACAACAAAAATTAGCAAAAAATTCTGTTCAATCAGAACAAGAATACTATCAATCTAACGAACGTTATACCTTTGCAGTCAAACGTAAGGTTGCCCTTAGTCTTATTGGTTTCCCACTTGCTGCATTCTTTGTTAGCTTACTCTTACCAAACCAGCGACTTATTCGCATTGATCGACGTCGTCGCATGATTTATGTTAAAGATGACCAATTTTATATTCATCAACTACCGGAATGGACTGTGTATGACGATATAGAAAAAGTCAATTTGCCTTTATTCTTATCACACGAAGGGCTACATTTCGTTTTACCAGATTCAAAAATGAAAGAATTATATCTAGTTAAAGTCGGCCGTCTAGGCTTGATAAATATACAAGGATTACAGATGTTTATTCAGGATTTTCTTTCCGGCAAGTATATCCATTTTGCTCATACTACCTCAGCTAAATCATGGAATATACTTGATATTTTATTAGGAAAAGCTTTTTATTCTGATAAATATACGTCGGAAGAAATTGAAAAAGCGATAGAAAATTATCAAAAAAATTGGGTAAATTTATCTTTTGAAGAACAAAAAGTGCGAGCTGAAAAGCTTTATCAAGATATGCAAGAAAAGCTCCAAAACAAAATGAGCAATCTCAAAATAATACTGGGTATCATTATGTTAATTTATGCGATTTTCCATTTGCTCAGAGCATTTAGGCTCGTGTAGAGCTGAAAGACTTGCTTTATCGCTTAATTTGGGTCATTACAGACGGTAAGTCTTCAGGTAAATATGATTTATTAAATTAATTGATAAAAGTGCGGTTAAGATTTCAAACATTTTTGTGTGTTTTGACAAACCCAAAAAACGACCGCACTTGCGGTCGTTTCTATTTATAGCTTAAAGGATTATTTTAATTTTTCACCTTTAAATTCACCTGTTAAGCTTTCTAAGAAAGATGTGATATCTTCAACATCTTTTTGAGCAGGCTGTTGCACGTTACTTTGGTATTTCAACATTGCACTAACCGCATCTTTTAATTCTTTTGCTGACGCATCATGGAAATAGGGTGCAGTAAGCGCGACATTGCGCAAGGTTGGCACTTTGAAGCGATGCATATCGAAAGGATCTTTAGTTTGTGCAAAGCGACCTTCATCCGCATCAGTTAATGGCGTACCACGATCTTTAAAGTAATCGCCGTAGAGTCCCATGTATTCATAAGATTGTCCACCCATTGCTACACCAGTATGACAAGTATCACATTTATGTTGTTTGAATAACTCATAACCGCGAACTTGTTGCTCGGTTAACGCTGTTTTATCCCCTTTCAAATAACGGTCGAAATCACTATTTGGTGTAATTAATGTTTTTTCATATTCACCAATTGCGTGAGTTAAAGTTTCTTTCGTCACTTGTGGATATTCTTTTAAGAATTCTTTTTTAAATTCTTCATCCATTTCAAAACGAGCCACGATGTCATCCCACGAGTGCGAGCCCATTTCTACTGGATTTGTTGGAGGACCTTTCGCTTGATCTGCTAAATCTGCAGCTCGTCCATCCCAGAATTGCACAAAGTTAAATGCGGCATTGAACACGGTTGGCGCGTTAATTGGGCCTTTTTTACCATCAATACCTGTTGAAGTATCAAGTCTATCCACACCGCCTTTGTCTAATTGGTGACAAGTATGACATTGAATAGAACCATCGCCTGATAAACGTCCATCAAAGTAAAGATCATGACCTAACGCGACTTTTGCTTCATCAGTCGCAATACTGTCTGGAATCGGTTGAACTAAACGATCGGCATCAACATTGGGTGTTTCTTTTGGTAAAGACATTTTACGTACTTCACGAATCCAGTTAAGCAACGCCACTTTCTCTTGCTCATCTGGTTTACTTCCCCAGTGAAGATGTCTGAATTTAGCAATTGGCATTTCGTTATTTTCAAGTACACGTTGTAATTTTGCTAAATCAGCTTGGGATAATTTGCTCGGATCTTTTAAGCCTTCAACTAAACGATCTAAGCGGAAAGCACGAAGCCCATTCTGAATATCCGATTGCATTTGGTCACCCACAATCGGGAATTTTGAATAAAATGGAAGAGGCGTGCTTGGACTATGGCAATATTGGCAGCTGTTATCAAACAACGCTTTTGCCACTTTTTCTTGTTCGCCCGTATAGCGATTTTCCATTAAAAGTTGAGTCGCGTTCTCTTTATCAAATTGATGCAGATACCCCACAACCCCAAATAACCCAATACTGCAATGGCTGCTCCGCCAATAATCAGTTTTTTCATCTAATCCTCCAAATGATCAATAAAATATAAAAAGAAAGAAAAAGCTTAAAAAGCAAGGTGATTATGCCAAAAAATTGGCTTATATTTTATGTGGATTTAATTTGATTTGGCTATGGATATGATTGATTGCATTACAGGTGTTTTTAACTTATAAATAGAGATCTCCCTAAAATTCAGCAATAAAAAATGCGGTTATTTCTAACCGCACTTTACGTTTTATTATCTCTCGTTTATTTCTTTGGCGCTTGCATAAAGCGGAAGAAATCACTGTCTGGTTTCAAGATCATCATATTACCTGAACCTTCAAAGCTACTTTCATACGCTTTTAAACTACGAATAAAGCTATAAAACTGTGGTTCTTGAGCAAAAGCTTGAGAATATAATTTCGCTGCTGCCGCATCACCATTACCACGTAATTCTTGTGCAGTTTTATTTGCATTCGCTAAGATCAAGGTGACTTTACGATCCACGTCTGCTTGAATGAACGCCGCTTTTTCTTTACCTTGTGAACGGTGTTCACGGGCAACCGCATCACGTTCTGCACGCATACGTTGGTAAATCGAAGAAGAAACTTCATCCGGTAAGTTAATTTGTTTTACGCGAACATCGACGACTTCAATCCCTAATTCAGAGGTACTATCCTGCCCTGAATTTAACGCTTTTTTCGCACCTGCCATTAATTCACCACGGGTACCTGAAACGATATCTTTAATTGTACGAGTACCTATTTCTGAACGCAGACGGTCATTCACTTTACGGCTTAATAAGCTTGCAGCTTGGTTATAATCGCCACCACCCGTTGCAGTATAGAAACGACCGAAATCGCTGATTTTCCATTTCACATAGGAATCCACCAACAAGTCTTTTTTCTCGACTGTCACAAAACGAGTAGCTGAGCCATCAAGGGTACGAATACGCGCATCAAGCACTTTAATGCTATCAATTAAAGGCAATTTGAAATGCAAACCTGGTTCATACACCACCACTTTGTTTTCTGCATCACGTTGTACTTTGTTAAAACGCAACATGATGCCACGAGTGCCCTCAGTTACAACCACGACGCTGGAATATAGCACCGCAGCAATCACCACAATAATCGGAAGTAAAAATTTACGCATTAGTTAAATCTCCCTTGGCGAATGCCTTCATTTGATTGAACTGGTTGAGCCGTTTGCGTTTCTACACGACGTTCCTGTGTTGAAACTGGTGCAGAACTGACCGCACTTTCAGGCGTTGTAGTAGTCGGTTGAGCCGCTTTTTTACCCATTAATTGCTCTAATGGCAATACGGTTAAATTGTTACCATTATTTGCATCTAACATCACTTTCGGCGTATTTGCCATGACTTTTTCCATGGTTTGAATATAAAGACGCTCTTTTAACAAATCAGGCGCAGCTTTAAATTCAGGTAGAAGACGTTGTAAACGTTCCACTTCCCCTTGCGCATCAAGCACAACTCGATCTTTGTAAGCTGTAGCTTCTTCTATAATACGCTGTGCGTCACCGCGGGCGATTGGCTCTTTCTCACGAGCATAAGCTTCAGCTTCACGAATGTAACGTTGTTCGTCTTCCTGTGCTTTAATCGCATCATCGAAAGCATCTTTCACTTCTTCTGGTGGACGCGCAGATTGGAAGTTCACGTCAATCACTTCAAGCCCCATGTCATAAGGTTTAATAATATCGTTCAACGCTTTCCAAGTATTTTCACGCACCACTGCACGACCCGTTGTCAGAATATCATTCATGGTCATATGACCGATCACATAACGAAGCGCACTGTCCGTCGCTTGCCCAAGGCTATTATCTGCATTGCTCACGCTAAACAAGTATTTTTCTGGATTTTGCACACGATATTGTACGGTCATTTCCACTTTAACCATGTTTTCATCTTTGGTTAACATTGCACCTTGCGTTTTAAGCTCGCGAACTTGTTCTACATTCACTGGAACCACTTTATCAATGAAAGTTGGTTTCCAGTTCAAACCTGGTTGAACGGTAGAATGAAACTCACCAAAACGTAACGTCACACCACGTTCCGCTTCTTTGATGGTGTAAAAACCGCTTGCACCCCAAATAATTCCTCCGATCACCGCGGCGATCGGTAAAATTTTACCTAAATTAAATGAAGGCACATTAGGCGAAGTATTATTTGAACCGCCTTTTTTATTGCCACCACCTAGTTTTTTCAACAGATTATTGAATACCTCTTCAATATCTGGTGGTGATTGCTCCTGATTCTTATTGTCTCGCGCGCCCCAGCCATTTTCATTTTGCTTATCTGATGAATTATCTGACTGTTTTGGACCTCTACTCTGTCCCGGTTTACCCCAAGGATCTTGATCTGGACCGTTTTGCGACATTACGTTCTCCATTTGTCTAAAATTTTTAATGAGTTTAACTAAATTAATGGGGTTAGTCTATGAAAATACAAGTGACAATGCAAATTTTACAAAATAAAAAATCCTTGAATATTTTCAAGGATTTTCTTTTATTCATTTACTTGGTAAATCAAGGATTTTTTTATATTTTTTTCTTCTAATTCTTTTCCATTCCATTGATAAAAGTGCGGTTGGATTTTTGACTGATTAATAAACGCAGCAAAATAAAAAGGTAATTCATCGGTAAAGAGCAACTCTCCTTTTGAACAATAATCTGAAAAGATCTGCAGTTGTTCTGGCAAATGCATCACACTTGAAAGTTTTACAATTCCAACACCTTGTGATTTCAATACTGCCTCACGCAAACACCAACAGCGATAAAAAGCCTGCTCCTCATCAAGTTGTTTAGCAAACCATTCTTGCTCTGCTTGTGGCGCAAAATGCGCCATGAGTGCAGAAAAATTCCGTTTTTTCGAAAATTCAATATCAATACCGACCGCACTTTTTTCTGATTCATTAATATGCAGCAATACAGCAACCCAATCACCAGAGTGACTAATATTAAAATCAATATTCTCGACGGGAAATTGTGGTCTGTCACTTTGTGTACGATAAATTTGCCCTAAAAGTGTAGTTGATTTTCCCGCTGTTTTTAACAACTGCCAAAGTAAAAAATGCGCCAATCGACGACATTGATGACGTTGCGTTATGCGAGAGTTCCCATGCAGTTCCATACGCAAATATTCAGGGACAAGCTCTGTAGGGATTTCATCAAAAGGAAAAGGTTGTTGAATATTGGCGTAGGCAATAAAAGTTGTCATACAAATAATAAATAAACATATCAGTTTGATTGCATTATAAAAGGAAATTCGCCGCGCGCCAACGTACCCCAAAAAACAAAGGGCGCTTATCACGCCCTTTTGAATCAAAATAAAAGTACGGTTAAAATCAACCGCACTTTTTGATTATTTCAACAAATATGCACGTAATTGTGCAAAATCGTCATCCATTTCATCAGAAAGTAATGGCAATTTATTATGTTTATCCAATGCTTCTGGCAATGGAAGATCGAGCGAAAGAATACGCTCTACAGACTCTTTAAATTTCGCAGGATGTGCCGTACATAAGAAAATACCTGTTTCATCCGCTTTAAGTTGATCTTTCAATACTTGATAGGCGATCGCACCGTGTGGTTCACATAAATAACCTTTTGCGTACATTGCTTTTAAGGTTTCTTCTGTTTCGCTATCGCTTAACATACCTGAACCTAAATCACTTAAATTCCAGCCATTATGTTTAAATAACTCTTCGACACGTGGCCAGTTGTTCGGACGACTCACATCCATCGCATTAGAAAGCGTCGCTACGGTCGCTTTAGGTGCCCAGTTGCCCGATTCTAAATAACGCGGCACGGTATCGTTCGCATTGGTTGATGCAATAAAGCGTTTAATTGGTAAACCCAATGTTTTTGCAATTAAACCTGCTGTTAAGTTACCGAAGTTACCACTTGGTACAGAAACTACTACGTTATCACGTTTTTCTTTTGGTAATTGCGCTACGGCTTCAAAGTAATAACAAACTTGCGCCAATAAACGGCTAATGTTGATGGAATTTGCTGAGTTTAAACCGATCGCTTGACGTAGTTCTGCATCATCAAACGCTTGTTTCACTAGAGCTTGGCATGCATCGAAATCGCCATTAATCGCCACAGTGCGAATATTGCCACCTAAAGTACAGAATAGTTTTTCTTGTAATGGGCTGATTTTGCCTTTCGGATATAAAATCACCACATTGATATTTTCCAACCCATAAAATGCATGGGCAACTGCTGCACCGGTATCACCGGATGTTGCCGTTAAAATAGTAATTTTGCCATCACCACGCACAGCAGCAAGGGCCTGCGCCATAAAACGACCACCAAAGTCTTTAAATGCTAAAGTTGGACCGTGGAATAATTCAAGGGCATAAATATTGTCTTCTACTTTTTCTAACGGTGCAGGAAAAGTAAATGCATTTTTCACCATCGCATCTAAAGTGGCTTTCGGTAATTCTTCACCGATTAATGCACCAAGAATTTTTTGGCTACGTTCAACTAAGGGTAAAGCTAATAACTCGTCAATATTAGTTAAAGCGGGGATCGTTTCAGGAAAGAACAAACCTTGATCTTTGCCAAGTCCTTGACGTACTGCTTGCGCAAAATTCACTTGTTCTTCAGGGTGTTTGATGTTGTACAAATTCATTGTGTGTCCTAATTTTTAGTAACGCTTAAAGTTTTATATGCTGATTCTATTACAGCTTTTTTGATTAGTTCCATATAGCACTTTACGGTGTTAATATAAGATATGATATCCAATAAAGATATATCCATTCCATCATCGTTTCTATGAATAATATCATTACGCTTATCAACAATGCTAGTAATCTGATCTTTAATTGATTTATCGTTAATTACGTGCTTTAACTCAATTCCTAATAGTTCAAAAACATTAAATGTCTTCTTTATATTTCCTGATATTTTATTTGCATCAAAAAAATTCTCTATATCATCCTTACTGTAAGATAAACTATATTCTCTAACTACTCTATTTTTTACACTCCAAGATGATAAACTTGCAGAAATAAACATCTCAGGAACTGAATATTGATTAACACATTTACAATGTCTTTCAAATAATTTTGTCGCTATCTCTGTCAAATAGGCCTCTAAATAAGTACATAGATTAATTAAATAACTTCGAGAGAAAAAATTTACATTATCAATAAACAACGGATCTGAAGAGTTAATAACCCTCTTTTCACTTTCACTTACTAAAAGAGAAAGCTTATCTAAAAAAGAGATATATTTGTCGTATATTAATAAATAATCCTGTTCCATACTATTAATTCTCAGTTAATGCTTCCCGAAGAAGAGAATCCCATAACTTTCTACGAGTTGTTATAGATGACTTAGTTTGTACACTTCTTTTTAACGTTTTCCCAAAGTCTTCTCTATCACATAACTCTTTATATTTAGATTTGATATTATGTGCAAATTTTCTAACAATCTGTGGTTCTAACCGACCAACTGAATACATTTGGAGATCATAATGAACAATAGCTTTAAGAGTCATATTTCTTTTTCTAGATAAGTTTAAGAACAGATCATCGCCAAAGGCTATTCGACAATTTTCTAATGCTGATTTAAATTTATCCCTATAGGTATTTATATCATCCTCTGAAACTGAAACCTTCTCCTCAAGATATGAATCTAAATATTCTTTCAAATTATCAGAATAGTTTACTAACTTATCATCGCTAGAAAGAGCAAAATACCGTAAAACTAGTTCAGCCTTACCACTATCATCTTTAATAGAATTGAACTTATAAGTTGACAAAAGAATCGCTAATTCATCTAGTAAATTATTAAAGGCACTGGGGTACAAAGCGTGCCTAATCTCTTGATCTGTTAAAGTCACTGAGCCTTGATTTAACCTTGCAAAAATTTCTCTAATTAATTCCTGAGAATTATCTTTACGTAAAACTATGCAGCGTATAGTCGTATTTTCTAAGTCACTCTTAGATTCATTTAATTCAGAAAATCTCTTCCCTTCAAGATCAGAAAATGCAGTCATCCCTTCCAGAGCAAATTCATCATTAAAAAACTTTTGGATAGTCGTTAATCGTTGAACTCCATCAATAACAATATGATTTCCTTTATCATCTTCAGCAAAATAGCATGAAGGTAAAGGAATTCTCATTAAGCAAGATTCAATAAACTTAGATGCTCTTCCCCATCCTGTCTTATCCCACTTATATTTTCTTTGAAAATCTGGATCTAGTTTAAGCTTTCCACTCTCAATTCTAGACTTTAAAGTTTCAAATGGGTAATCAATAGGATATAAATTTAAATGCTTTTCTTTTGAACTATTCATAATTGTATCTCAAATAAATCTAAGGAGTTAACAATCTAGCACCTTCATTATCAACCTTACAAACGTGCACAAAGCCTTCATTGTTTTGTAAATAATGATTTTCTAAATAAGTCGCCAGTTTTGTTGCCGTTTGTAAATCAGGTGCGATGGAGAAAATCGTTGGTCCAGAGCCTGAAATCCCCGTCGCTAACGCGCCTAAATCACGAGTGGCTTGTTTCACTTCCGCGAAGTTTGGTAATAAAGCCTCACGATAAGGTTCTGCAATCACATCTTTCATCATCATTGCTGCAAGATTTTCTTGATGCGTGTGACATGCGTGTACAAAGCCACCTAAATGACGACCATGAGAAATCACATCTTGACGCGTGTAGCTTTTCGGTAAAATTGCACGCGCTTCAGCAGTTGAAACCTCAATGCCAGGGTAAGCTAAGACCCAATACCAATTATCAAAAAATGGCAGTTTTTGGCAAATGTTACCGAGGGATTGTACCATAAATTGCACACCACCTAAGTAACAAGGTGCCACATTATCATAATGGATAGAGCCTGAAATACGACCTTCTAGCTCTCCCATCATCTCTAACAGTTCCATTTTTGAGAATGGTTCATCGTGGAATTTATTTAATGCCACTAATGCAGCCACAATAGAACAGGCACTTGAGCCTAATCCCGAACCAATCGGCATATTTTTCTCAAGGGTCAAACGCAATGGTTTGACTCTCACATTGCGTAATTTTAATTGCTCACTAAACAGTACATAGGCCTGATACACGATATTTTTTTGTGGCTCTTTTGGCAATTTACGCACAAAATAGCCCGCACTTTCTAGCTCAAAACCACTTGGAATAGACTCAATCTGTACAACATCACCTAATAATGAACCATCAATCGGTGAAATGGCTGCGCCTAATGTGTCAAACCCTACACTAATATTGGCACTTGATGCTGGAGCATAAATTCTTAACATGTTATGTCCTTTTTAGTGGTGTAATGTTCTTAAAATATCAGCAAAGATACCAGCAGCAGTCACTGCGTTACCCGCACCATAACCACGTAATAACAACGGAATTGGTTGATAATAGCGAGTATAGAATGCAAGGGCATTTTCACCGTCTTTCACCTTGTACAATGGATTATTTTGATCCACAGCGATGATTGATACCTTGCAGTGACCATCTTTAATTTGACCGACGTAACGCAATACTTTGCCTTCTGCTTTCGCAGCTTCAACGCGTGCTTTAAATTCCGCATCTAATTGTGGCAACATTGCCATAAATTCATCAGCAGATTTACCTTCAGAGAAGCCTTTCGGTAATACTCCTTCAACTTCTACATCGGAAAGCTCAAGTTCTAACCCTGCTTCACGCGCTAAAATAAGCAATTTACGTGCCACATCTTGTCCTGATAAATCATCACGAGGATCTGGTTCTGTAAACCCTTTTTCACGTGCAAGTGCGGTCACTTCTGAAAGAGAAAGTCCCTCTTCTAATTTACCAAAAATGAAAGAAAGTGAGCCGGATAAAATGCCTTCAAAATACTCAAGCTCATCACCTGCTGCCAATAAGTTCTGTAAGTTTTCAATAACCGGTAAGCCTGCCCCTACGTTGGTTTCGTATAAGAATTTATGTTGGCTCGCTTGTGCATTACGACGTAATTCGTGGTAATAGGCTAATTCACGAGTATTTGCTTTTTTGTTTGGGGTTACCACATGGAAGCCCTCTTTTAACGCTCGTGCATAAAGTCCTGCGACCGATTCAGCTGTTGTACAATCTACAAAGACTGGGTTAACTACGTGATGTAATTTAATGAAAGATAACAACACATCGAAATCAGAAGGTTGGGTCGCATTTTCAAGATCGGTTTTCCAATTATCTAAATTCAATCCGTTTTCATCTAAAAGCATTTTTGTTGAATTCGCTAAGGCACAAACACGGATTTCAATATCCTTCTTTGCGAGGTATTCTTTTTGGTGTTTAATTTGTTCAATTAACTCACCACCAACACCACCAACGCCGACTAGAAACATATCGACGACTTTTTTGTTATTAAAAAGTGCTTGGTGAGTTGCTTTCACGGCTTCAATCGCTTTATTTTGAGCCACTACCGCTGAAATTGAACGCTCAGAAGAACCCTGTGCAATTGCGACTAAGCTGATATTCGCTTGTGCTAAGGCAGAGAAGAAACGAGCCGCAATACCTTTAGCTTGTTTCATACCATCACCTACAACTGAGATGATAGAAAGATCTTTTGCGACTTCAATTGGTTCTAAGTCATGTGCTTTTAATTCTGTCGCAAACTCTTGTTCTAAAATCGCTTTCGCTGCATCAGCTGATTTCACCGGCACACAGAAACTAATGCTGTATTCAGAAGAAGATTGAGTGATTAAAATAACTGAAATACCGGCTTTTGACATCGCTGAGAATACGCGAGCTGCCATCCCCACCATACCTTGCATACCAGGACCTGAAACATTGAACATTGCCACGTTATCAAGGTTAGTAATCCCTTTCACTTGTAACCCTTCAGATTTCACATGACCATCGATTATTGAACCAGGTGCAGATGAATTACCGGTATTTTTAATCACACAAGGGATTTGTTTTGGTAATAATGGACCAATTGTACGTGGATGGATCACTTTCGCACCAAAATAAGAAAGCTCCATCGCTTCACGGTAAGAAAGGCTTGGTAATAAACGAGCATCTGGCACTAAGCGTGGGTCACAAGTATAAACGCCATCCACATCGGTCCAAATTTCACAAACTGATGCATCTAAACAAGCGGCTAAACAGGCGGCTGAATAGTCAGAACCATTACGCCCTAATAACACTAATTCACCTTTATCATTACATGCGGTAAAACCGGCCATTAAAACGACTTTATCTTTACCGATACTTTTCGCATCAACGCGTTTTGTCGATTCATCAATATCAACTGAAGATTCTAAGTAACCGCCTTGTGCTAATAATTGCTTAACCGGATCTACAATGTGAACACTATATCCACGTGCTTCAAACCACGCTTTCATCATGGCAATCGATAATTTTTCACCACGGCAGTCAATGGTTGCTTTAACTTTATCTTCTACTTTTCCTGCTTGGCGAATTTCTTCTAATAAGCCTTTAATTTGAGCAAATTCCGCATCAATGAGGGCTTTGGTGCCCGCAAGATCAAATTTATTATTTTCAGCGTGTAAACCATTAATGATGTTATAGAAAATTTCAATGGCTTCGTTAAAGTGGGTATCAGTAGGTTGGTTTAATGCGGCTTTTTCAGAGAGGGCAACAAGATGGTTAGTAATTTTTGCAGGAGCAGATAAGACACCCGCAGCCTGCTCTTCTAAATGAGCTTTTTCGATTAATTGAGCCGCTTGTGAAAAACGCTCAGAGTTGGCTAATGAAGTGCCACCAAATTTTAATACGCGCATGATAATATCCTCAGATGTTGTGATTTTTAAATACTAAAAAACCCGCACTAGACTGAATGCGGGTTTTCTTGATCCTGTTTGTTATGCACTAACCCGCCCCATTAATTGTCGTAATGGTCATAATAATGGTGGTAATCGTGAAAGTGCGGTTATTTTTCATTGTGTTTTAACCTTGAAAAAAAGATGTGTTTAGAAATACCGAAAAAGCGCGGGCTTGTCAAACACAAAATTGAAAAAATGAAGATTTTTTCTAAAAATCATCGCTTTAGTGTAGAATGAAGAGAGTTTCACATTGGTCAGGAAGGGAATTATGACAATTCAACAAGCGCTCGAAACCATTCATCAACAAATCCAAACATCCACTCAACTTGCACATCGTCCTGAAAGTTCAGTCACGTTATTAGCGGTTTCTAAAACGAAACCCAATGAAGCGATTTTAGAAGCCTACCAAGCAGGACAAAAAGCATTTGGGGAGAACTACGTTCAAGAAGGTGTCGATAAAATTCAGTATTTTGAAACACAGAATATTCAGCTTGAATGGCATTTTATTGGCCCATTGCAATCTAATAAAACGCGTCTTGTGGCAGAACATTTTGATTGGATGCAAACGTTAGAACGTGAAAAAATTGCCGATCGTTTAAATGAACAACGTCCTGCCAATAAAGCCCCTTTAAATGTTTTAATTCAAATTAATATCAGTGATGAGGCCAGTAAATCAGGCATTCAACCGAGTGAAATGATTGAGCTTGCAAAACACATTGAAAATCTACCGCACTTATGTTTACGTGGATTAATGGCTATCCCGGCTCCAACAGACAATATTGCTGAACAAGAAGCAGCTTTTAGCCAAATGGAACAATTATTTGAGCAACTAAAAGTCGCTTTCCCTCATCAACAAATTGATACGCTTTCTATGGGAATGACCGATGATATGCAAAGTGCCATAAAATGCGGTTCAACTATGGTGCGTATTGGTACAGCCATTTTTGGGGCAAGAGATTATTCGAAAAAATAATGAATAGAAAATAAAAAAGCGGTCAAAATTGACCGCTCTTTTTTATCTTGATTTCATTAAACCTCTTCGCGCTTTTCAGAGAAGCGTTCAATCTTCGCACCTAAACAACGGAGTTTATCTTCAACGTGCTCATAACCACGATCGATATGATAAATACGATCTACGATAGTTTCACCACTTGCGATACAACCCGCTAATACAAGGCTGATTGATGCACGTAAATCCGTTGCCATCACTTCGGCACCAGAAAGATGCTCAACACCGTGACACACTGCAGTATTACCTTCAATTTCAGCTTTACCACCCATACGAATTAATTCTGGAATGTGCATAAAGCGGTTTTCAAAGATGGTTTCAGTAATGATACTTGTGCCTTCTGCCACCATGTTTAACAAAGTGAACTGAGCTTGCATATCTGTTGGGAATCCTGGGTGTGGTGCAGTACGAATATTGACAGCTTTCGGACGATTACCGTGCATATCTAACGTAATGCTATCTTCTGTCACTTCAACTTCTGCACCCGCTTCACGAAGTTTCTCAATCACGGCATCCATGGTATCCGCTTTGGTATTTTTACATACCACGCGACCGCCTGAAATTGCACCTGCAATTAAGAATGTACCAGTTTCAATACGATCGGGCACAATGCTGTGCTCGCAGCCAGTTAAACGCTCAACACCTTCAACGACAATGTGATCCGTACCCGCACCCGTAATTTTCGCGCCCATTTTGTTGAGGAAATCAGCTGTATCGATAATTTCTGGCTCACGTGCGGCGTTTTCAATCGTTGTTGTACCTTCAGCAAGCGTTGCAGCCATCATGATAGATAAAGTCGCACCAACGCTCACTTTTTCCATCACAATACGTGTACCTACAAGACGCTCTGCGACAACTGCTTTTACATAACCTTCGTCAAGCTCAATGGCTGCACCGAGTTTTTCTAAACCACTAATATGAAGATCAACCGGACGAGCACCGATAGAACAACCGCCTGGTAAAGAAACCTGACCTTGATTAAAACGAGCGACTAATGGTGCTAATGCCCAAATAGAAGCACGCATGGTTTTTACTAATTCATACGGCGCAACAAAGTGATCAATTTTAGAACAATCTAATAATACTGCTCCCTCAGCATCACGCTCAGCCACCACGCCAAGTTTACGTAAGATTTTTAAGGTCGTATCGATATCTTTGAGTTCCGGTACATTTGTTAATTTAACCGGCTCTGTCGCCAAAATGGCGGCAAAAAGAATGGGAAGTGCAGCATTTTTTGCACCAGAGATGGCTACAGTACCACTTAAGCGAGATTGCCCGCCATAAACACGAAATTTTTCCATAGAAAATCCTAGCTAGCTTGATGTAATAGACGATCCATTTTCCACTTTGCAGTGGTATAGGTTTTAATAGTTAAAGCGTGAATTTCGCCAGTTTGGAAATAAGGCATTAATGGCGCGTAGATAGTTTGTTGCTGTTTTAATTTAGAAAGTGCCGCGATCTCATCGCTCACTACAATCACACCAAAGTGTGCATTTTCACCCTGAGCATAAACCTCATCTACATTCAGACTTTCTTTTAAAATACGTTCAATTTCTTGCAGTTCCATTAGGATTTCCGTTTTAATGATGATCAATAAAAGTGCCAATCCAATGAGATAAATTCACTAAATCAGCAAGGGTTAATAACTGTTCCGGCGGATTTATCAACCGCACTTTTTTATTTGGTAACTGCTCACTATCATGTAGAAAATCACACAATAATGCAAAACCGGCAGAATCAATTCGTTTAATATTTGTTAAATCAAATTCAATGATACTTTGATTCGCTAGCTTTTCTGATAAAAAAGAAGCACGTTGCTGCCATAATGGTAACAACGTGTTGCGGGATAGCTCCCCCGATAATTGGAGAGCTATCTTATCATTATTTTGGATTAAATCCCACTTTAACGCAGTCATTCGCTTATTTGCTCAATGTCACGGGTGCTGCGGCAGATTTTTGAATTTGAGCTGTTAATGCCTCAATACCTTGTTGACGTAAGATACCGCTCCATTCATTTTGTTTAGTTACAACCATGCTCACGCCTTCTGCAACCATGTCATAAGCTTGCCATTCACCAGTTTTACTGTTTTTACGCCATTTGAAATCTAATTTGATTGGCGCTTGTCCACCATTTTGCATGATGTTGACACGAATGCTCACAAGGTTTTTGTCACCCACTTCTTTAGCCGGTTCAATTTGAATATTTTGATCGGTATAAGCGGTTAACACTTGTGCATAAGCTTGTTCGATAAAATCGCTGAATGCTTTAAAGAATTTTTCACGTTGTTCTGGCGTAGTTGATTTGAAGTGTGAACCTAACACCAAAGAACCTGCATAGTTTACTTGCACGTAAGGTAATAAATCGTTACGCACGATGGTACGTAAATAATTTGGATCCTTTTTAATTTTTGCCTGATTGTTTTTGATATCGGCAAATAACTTATCTGATGCTTGTTGCATCAACACATAAGGGCTCGTTTCTGCACGTACAGTTTGAGTCACAAAAAGTGCAGTCATTGCAAATGCCATTACGCTAAACCATTTTTTAAACTGAGTAAATTTCATCATAAATCTCCTAAATAAAGATTATTATTTGGCTTCAGGTTCTGCTTTTTCAGCATTGCCGTCTGCTTTTTTATCGCCGTAAAGGAACTGGCCGATTAAATCTTCCAATACCATTGCGGATTTTGTGTCTTGAATTTGGCTACCGTTTTTTAACATCGCGGTTTCACCATCATCAAAGCCCATTGTTAAGGCGATATATTGCTCGCCCAATAATCCAGATGTTTTGATCGATAACGAACTGTTTTCCGGAATTTCTTTATATTCTTCATTAATCGCAATGCTTACTTTTGGCAAGTAAGATTTTTCATCTAACGTAATATCAGAAACACGACCGATTACCACTCCTCCTAGCTTAAGTGGCGCACGGACCTTTAGTCCACCAATATTGTCAAAAGTTGCAGTGACTGTGTAAGATTTTGTTTCACCAAAACCTTGCACATTTGCTACACGTAAGCCTAGAAATACTAACGCTGCGATACCGAGTAGTAAAAATAAGCCTACCCAAAATTCATATTTAATTGTTTGTCTCATAAAAATACCCTATTAACCTGCCCCAAACATAATAGCAGTTAAGATGAAATCGAGCCCAAGTACCACAAGTGATGCGTGGACAACCGTTCTGGTTGTGGCTTGACTGATACCTTCAGATGTTGGAATACAATCATAACCATTGAATAACGCAATCCACACCACTGCAATGGCGAAAAATACGCTTTTAATAAATCCATTTAAAATGTCATAGCTCCAGCTGACGGCATTTTGCATCACTGACCAGAAGCTACCTGCATCGACACCTTTCCAATCTACACCAACAAGCGCACCGCCCCAAATACCAATCGCGGTAAAGAGAAGCGCAAGAATTGGCATTGCAATCAAGCCCGCCCAAAAACGCGGTGCAATCACTCGACGTAATGGGTCAACTGCCATCATTTCAAGGCTGGAAAGTTGTTCTGTGGCTTTCATTAAGCCAATTTCAGCCGTTAACGCTGAACCTGCACGACCCGCAAATAAAAGTGCGGTCACTACTGGGCCTAATTCACGTAATAAAGACAGCGCTACAAGTTGTCCAAGGCTGGTTTCTGCTGAAAAATCAACTAAGACCACATAACCTTGTAAGCCCAACACCATCCCAATAAATAAACCTGAAAGCAGGATAATTAGTAAAGACTGTACACCTAATACGTGTAACTGTTTCACTAATAAAGGAAAATGTTTACGAACTTGCGGTTTACCTACGAGCGCACCAAACAGCATAAAGCCTGAGCGGCCTAATGCGCGGAAAAATTTGATTACACTTCGTCCAAGTGAAGAAATCATATCAACAATCATTTAAATAATTCCTCCACATAATCACCTGCCGGATAATGGAATTTTACCGGACCATCGGCTTCACCTTTCAAGAACTGTACCACTTGCGGATCTTGACTCGCGAGCAATTGTTCTGATGTTCCTTCAGCAATCACATGTTTATCCGCAATGATATAGGCATAATCTGCAATGCTTAATATTTCATTCACATCATGGGAAACCACGATAGAGGTTAAATTCAGTGCTTCATTAAAACGTTTAATTAAGCTCACGATCACGCCCATGCTGATTGGATCTTGCCCCGTAAACGGCTCATCAAACATGATTAAATCTGGGTCAAGTGCAATCGCTCGAGCCAATGCTGCACGACGCGCCATCCCCCCAGAAAGCTCTGAAGGCATCAAATCTGCCGCACCGCGTAAGCCCACCGCTTCTAATTTCATCAACACAATTTGACGAATTAGACTTTCTGGCAAGCGCGTATGCTCGCGAATCGGAAATGCCACGTTATCAAACGTTGAAATATCCGTAAATAATGCACCTGATTGGAATAACATTCCCATGCGTTTACGCACTTCGTAAAGCTCACGATTTGAAAGACGACAAATATCTTGTCCATCAAACAAAATCTCGCCCTGTTCAGGATGCAACTGACCACCAATTAATTTTAGCAGCGTGGTTTTCCCGATCCCTGATGGCCCCATAATGGCCGTAATTTTGCCCTGTTGGACTTTCAAATTCAGGTTATCGTAAATCACACGCTCACCTCGTTTAAAGGTCAGGTTTTTGACTTCGATTAGATTTTTATTCATTAAAATCTCATTGGTTTTATAAGAGAAATTTATTTTTCTCTCACGTTAAAAAAATGCGGTCGTTTTGACTGCTATTTTTGTGAAAGGTTCAAGCGGCGTTTTAATAACGTCGTGAAGCCACGTAATAACACAAAAATCAATGACAACACATAAATAGGAAAATTACCTAATGCTGCATAAGGCGTTTTTCCTTCTGTTGGCACCATTTTATGGGTCAGTGTGGTTTCCTCAAATTGAGGCGCTTGTGCTTCAATCTTGCCTTTTGCATCAATAAACACTGAAATCCCTGTATTCGTTGCACGAATTAATGGTTTTCCTAATTCAAGCGCGCGCATTCTAGCCATTTGTAAATGCTGCCAAGGGCCAATACTATCACCAAACCATGCATCATTAGAAATTGTCAGCAAATAATCGGTTTCTTTTTTCAGATTTTCACGAAGTTGCTCACCAAAAATAATTTCATAACAAATAGCCGGTGCAAAAGCATGTTGCTTCGCCATAAATGACGGCTGTACCGCATCGCCACTTTGGAACGCAGACATTGGCAAATTAAATACAGAATTAAGTGGGCGCAACAAACTTTCTAATGGCACATATTCACCAAATGGCACGAGATGATGTTTGCTATAACGATTTTTCGTCGTCAACTCATAAGGAAAATCAGGATTCCCTGCCGTTACAATGGAATTTAATAATTTACCGCTTTGCTCATCACGATACACGGTGCCAATCATCACTTCCGTGTTTTTCTCTTTTGCGACTTTATCTAAGGCTTCAAAAAATGGCGTAATCGCATTTTCAAGAGTAGGCAATGCCGACTCGGGCAAAATAATCAAATCAGACTTGCCTAAATGCGCCAAAATTTGTTTTTGATAGATGTCTACCGTGGCATAAAGATATTCTGGATCCCATTTTAAATTTTGCTCAATATTACCTTGTGCAAGCGTGATCGTTAGCCCTTTACCTTCTTTGGGTTGAACAAAATTCACCTTACCGGCATAAGCACTTAATCCACCCACAACCAATAATAGCAACGCATTTACGCCGACTAAATTCCATTGTTTTTTCGATAGTGCAAAAATAAGGTTAAAAATGACCGCACTTGCCCAAACGGTAAAGAATGTCATCCCTGTGACACCAAAGATCGGCGCGATACCGTAAAACGGACTGTCGATTTGGGTATAACCAAATTGTAACCAAGGAAAACCGGTAAACACCCAACCACGCAAGAATTCAGTCAATGTCCAAATCGCGGCAAAAATGACCGCACTTTGTACCTGAAAACACTGCACTAAATAAGTGAAAAGCATAGGATAAAGTGCTAGGTAAGCCGAAAGTAAGCCTACCAAGAGATAACTCACGCCAAGGGAAGCGCCACCAAATTGATGAATGCTGACATTTAACCAACTTACACCAAAACAGAAAAAGCCCATCGACCACAAAAAGGTGGCCAAAAGTGCGGTTGATTTTTTGGTATTTTTCGCCACAAAAAGCAATCCGCCCAACGATACATAGGCTAATCCCCAATAATCAAACGGCGAAAAGGCAAACACGCCAATCACACCAGAAATCAGAGCAATAAGATAAATCACTAACTTATTCATTTTATCCATACTATAAAAAAATATTCCCCCTCTTCAGCAAAGAGGGGGCTAAGAATACGGTCAACTGAGCAACTTATTCAGCTTGCTCTTCCACGCCTTCCATATCCGATAAATGCTCATCCGGCACAGTTACACGCACCTGAATCAAACGGCGACTATCGGCAGAAGTTACTTTAAATTGAATATTTTCTAAGGTAATTTCTTCACCTCGCTTAGGCAAATACCCAAAAGCTTGCATAATCAAACCGCCAATGGTATCCACTTCTTCATCATCAAAATGCGTATTAAATTGTGTATTAAAATCATCAATATCTGTTAGTGCACGCACCGCATAAGTATGACGAGAAAGCTGACGAATATCGGCGACATCTTCCTCATCGAACTCGTCTTCAATATCACCCACAATTTGTTCGAGAATATCTTCGATGGTCACTAAACCTGATACCGCACCAAACTCATCTACCACAATTGCCATATGGAAACGCTCAGAGCGAAAATCTTTTAACATACGATCGACACGTTTACTTTCCGGCACAATCACAACTGGACGTAACAACTTGGAAAGTTCGAACTCTTCCGCATCTTCACGTAAAAACTTAAGCAAATCTTTTGCGTGCAAAATACCTTCAATATTATCGCGGTCATCCGTATCGGCAATCACAGGAAAACGAGAGTGGGCAGATTCAATAATGGTATTCAAGCAGGCATCGAGATCTTGATTCGATTCAATAAATACAATTTGAGAGCGTGGAATCATGATATCGCGTACACGAAGCTCGGCGATTTCCATTACCCCTTCAATCATCTCACGAGTATTTTGATCGATTAAATCGTTTTGTTCTGAATCGCGAATCACTTCCACGAGTTCTTCACGGTTTTTCAGCTCACCTTGGAAAAAACGCCCAATAAGCGATTGAAAAAAAGATTTTTTAGTTGTTTCAGTTTGATTACTCGAATGTTCTTCGTTCATAAAATTAAATGTGTTACTGTCGGATTGACTGCGTAAAAAGTAGCATATTTTGACAAAAATCGCAAAAAACTTAAGCTAAATGGCTGAAAATAAAGTGCGGTTAAAAACATAAAAATTTTTAACCGCACTTTTATTAACTGATTACCTATTTAAACCTAAACTCTGTCCATTGGTAATAGCGTTCACCTGTTTTTTGAATACCGCCATAATTTTGCCATTCGGGATGGTTAGGGGTATCAGGCAGACATTGCGTTTCAAGGGCTATGCCGCTGAAATCTTGATAAGTGTCACCTTCACGAGTTGGAGTGCCTGCAAGATAGTTTCCCGTATAAACCTGTAACGCGGCTTGGGATGTGAGCACTTCAAGGCTTAAATCTTCATTAGGGGAAGTCAATAATGCGCAAGGTTTTTGCCATGCTTTATTGACGATAAAGGAATGATCGTAACCTTTCGTTACCACTTGCTCGCCTTGTTGGAAATCTTGTGCGATTGGTTTTGCCACTCGAAAATCAAAGCTGGTATTCACCACATGCTTAAGTGGTGAATTTGGGATGCCTTCACCATCAACCGGTAAATAGAAATCCGCATTAAGGCGTAGTGTATGATTTCGCACATCACTGCCCTGCTCGGCATTTTCTAAATTGAAATAAGCGTGGTTTGTTAAGTTCAGCGCGGTATCTTTATCGCTTTCTGCTTCGTATTCAATTTTTACACTATTTTCATCGGTCAGCGTGTAAATCACATTAGCTTTAACATTACCTTCAAAACCTTGATCACCATCGGGAGACACAAGGGAAAAACGCACAAAATTCTGACCGCACTCTTCCACCTTCCAACGGCGTTTATCAAAGCCTTCTTTACCACCATGTAATTGATGTTTGCCTTGATTAGCGACCAGCTGGATTGTTCGCTCACCCAATTCAAATTGGGCGTTAGCAATACGGTTCGCATAGCGTCCTATGCTTGCGCCCAAATAAGCAGTTTGATGAGGATAATCCTCCACTTTGCAGCCGAGTAAAACTTCTCGCAACTCACTGTTCACAGGGACTTTACATGAAAGCCAAGTGGCTCCCCAATCCATAAATTGCACGGTCATGTCATTCGAATTAGTGAGTTGAACAAGTTGATAAGGCTGTCCATCTGGTGCATTGAACACCGTTTTTTCTAGCATAGACTCACTCCTTGTGAGGCTGTGCAAACGTAGAAATCTTCTTTTAAACCCGTTTGTTTTTCATAATTATCGGCAATAATTTTACGCACTTCTTCAACTTTATCATGAGGTGCAAGAGCTACAATACAGCCACCAAAACCACCACCTGTCATTCTCGCGCCACCAGTTTTACCGATCACTAATTGAGCAAGTTCAACAAGATAATCAATTTGCGGCACGGTAATCTCGAAATCATCACGCATGGATTCGTGAGATTGTCTCATTAATTCGCCCAATTTTGTTAAATCGTTATGTTTTAATGCTTCAACGGCATCAAGTACGCGTTGGTTTTCAGTTACCACATGGCGTGCTCGTTTTGCTACTAAAGGATTAAGTGCAGTCAATTCTGCTTCTCTTTTTTGGAATTCTTCTACTGACACATCACGTAAGGCTTTTACGCCAAAAAATTCTGCGGCTTTTTCACATTGCCAACGGCGTGTGTTGTATTCGCCCGTCACCAAATCATGCGGTACATTTGAGTTCACAATAATGACGGCAACATCTTTCGGCACTGGTGTTGGTTGTGTTTCTAAGCTACGGCAATCAATCATTAAGAGATGATCTTTTTGCCCTAAAGCGGAAATTAATTGATCCATGTTCCCGCAATTTGCGCCTACAAATTTGTTTTCAGCTTTTTGACCAATTAAAGCAATTTCTGTATGCGTTAAAGGTAAATCACTGAGTTGTTGGCAGAATTTCCCTGTAGCTACTTCAAGAGCGGCAGAAGAGCTTAAACCAGAAGAATGGGGTACATTGCCTGAGATGACTAAATCCGCACCTTGTTTAAATTGCGAGCAACGCTCTTGAATAAATTTTACGACACCACGCACATAATTCGCCCATTTTTGCTCACTTTGAGGGAAATCTTCATCAAGAGAAAAGGTATCCTCAAGATCAAGATCTGCAGCATAAACATTCCAAATATGATCAGCACGTTTTGATCCCGCAATAGCTGTACCATAATTGATCGCACAAGGCATTACAAAGCCATCATTGTAATCGGTATGTTCGCCGATAATGTTCACGCGACCTGGCGCATATACGGTCAGTTCTGGTTGCTTGTTGTATTTTTGAGTAAAAATGTGTTGGGATTTTTGGACTGGAGTCATATTATTTTCCTTTATCTTTCACACTCCCTCTTAACTCAAGAGGGAAAGGGTTTCTTAACGTTCTTTATAATGTACTTCGCTTAACGCACGTAATCTTTCTGCTGCTTGTTCAGCGGTGAGGTCTCGCTGGCTTTCACCTAGCATTTCATAGCCCACCATAAATTTGCGAACCGTAGCAGAACGCAACAACGGTGGATAAAAATGCGCATGAAGCTGCCAATGTTCGTTATCTTCACCATTAAATGGTGCAGCATGGAAGCCCATCGAATAAGGGAAAGACGTTTCAAATAAGTTATCGTATTTCGTTGCCAATTTTTTCAATATCACGGCAAGATCTTTAGCTTGAGCCTCCGTTAATTCTGTTAAGCGTTTGACATGCACTTTAGGCAACAACAAGGTCTCAAATGGCCATACCGCCCAATAAGGCACCACGGCAACCCAATGCTCGGTTTCCACTACAATACGTTCTTTTTTCTCTAATTCTTTTTGAACGTAATCCACTAAAAGCACCGAACCGTGTTTTTCATAATAATTTCGTTGAGCAACATCTTCACGCGCGACTTCATTTGGTAAAAAGCTATTTGCCCAGATTTGTCCATGCGGATGGGGATTGGAGCATCCCATTGCAGCGCCTTTGTTTTCGAAAATCTGTACCCACTGATATTTTTGCCCCAGTTCACGCAATTGCTCTTGCCACACTTTAATCACTTCTTCAATTTCAAGTGCGGTCAATAATGGCAAGGTTTTGCTGTGATCTGGTGAAAAACAAATAACACGACTTTCACCACGAGCTTGGCTCATTTGGAAAAGAGGATCGACTGATTGCTCTGGCGCGGGTGTATTTTCTAATAAAGCCGAGAAATCATTTTTGAATACATAAGGTTTATGGTAATCCGGATTAGGTTCACCAGTGATACGTTTATTACGCGGGCAAAGATAACAATTTGGATCGTGGCTTGGCTTTTGTTCCTCACTCACTTTTTCTTGTTGCCCCTGCCATGGACGTTTAGCACGATGTGGTGAGACTAAAACCCATTGGTCAATTAACGGATTATAACGACGATGCGGATGATCTGTCGGTTCAAATACGGTTTCGCTCATATTTTTGCTCCAAAATGTAAACGATTACAAAAAATTTTCTCATAAGATAACAAATTAAAAAAAATAAACCGTGATCATTATCACAAAATTAGGAAATAAGCCTCTCATCCAATCAGTTTTTTGTGACGAATGTAGCATTTTTGAAAGTAACCGCTTTCAATTTTATTCAAATTTACTATGATAATTACCATGAAAAAATGAATGAGAGCCCTGTTATGCCTACAATTCGAGATGTTGCTGAATTAGCTTGCGTGTCGGTTGCCACTGTTTCCCGGGTGATTAATCACTCTCCTTCCGTAAGTGAAAAAACCCGTTATTCAGTACAACGCGCGATGGAAGTCTTAAATTATCAACCCAATGCAAACGCACAAGCTCTAGCAGTACAAAATACTGATACCATTGGCGTGGTGGTTACTGATGTAACAGATCCGTTTTTTGCTATCTTGGTCAAATCAGTCGATAAAGTTGCTGAAGAGCATCAAAAAACGATTTTGATCGGTATTGGCTATCACCATGCTGAAAAAGAGCGTGAAGCGATTGATACCTTGCTACGCAAGCGTTGTAGCTGTTTGGTTGTTCATTCCAAAGCCCTTTCAGACGAAGAATTACGTCATTATCTCGAAAATGTACCAGGTATGGTTGTGATTAACCGTGTAATTGCAGGTTATGAAAATCGTTGTGTCAGCCTCGATAATCGCCAAGGTACCTATCTTGCTACTGAAATGCTGATTCGTTATGGCCATAAGCACATCGCCTACATTGGATCTAATCACGGTATTTTAGATGAAACCGAGCGTAAAGAAGGTTATTTAGAGGCCTTAGAAGCACATAACTTCCCCATTGTAGAACAAGCCATTGTGCATAATTCACCGGATTTTGAAGGCGGTGAAAAAGCCATGATTGATCTATTAAGCTACAACTCGAATTTAACTGCAGTGGTAGCCTATAACGATACCATGGCAGCGGGTGCAATTTCCGTTTTAAATGAAAACAATATCAAAGTGCCGAAACAGTTTTCCATTGTGGGTTTTGATGATATGCCGATTGCTCGATATTTAATTCCAAAGCTCACAACTATTCGTTATCCAATTGATTTAATGGCGAATTATGCTGCAAAACTGGCATTAAGTTTAGTTGATTCATCTATTATCACACCAACTGTTGTGCAATTTAATCCAACATTAGTAAGACGTTTTTCCGTAGAAAACACTATGAAACCGTGATGGAGATCACAAATTTAAACATTATTATGTAATCGTTTTCATTTATGTGAGTTTGATCACAGATTAACGATTTTGATTTCGTTATGATGGGTTCAGTTGCAATAGATTTACGCAACATTCCTCTATTTGGTATATAAAAAATCAACAATAAAATCACTTTCTCTGATAGGAGCGTTTTTATGAAAAAAACAGCAGTATTAAGTGCGGTCGCTTTAGCAATCGGTTTAGGTTCAGCAACTTCAGGTTTTGCAGCCGATAACCGTATTGGTGTTACCATTTATAAATATGATGACAACTTCATGTCATTAATGCGTAAAGAAATCGATAAAGAAGCGAAAGCTCTTGGCGGTATTGAGTTATTAATGAATGACTCTCAAAATGCACAATCTATTCAAAACGACCAAGTAGATGGTTTGCTTTCTAAAGGTGTAAAAGCCCTAGCCATTAACTTAGTAGACCCAGCAGCAGCTTCAACTGTTATTAAGAAAGCTAAACAAGATGACATTCCTGTTGTTTTCTTCAATAAAGACCCAGGTGCAAAAGCAATTGGTAGCTACGATCACGCTTACTATGTTGGTACCGATCCGAAAGAATCAGGTTTAATCCAAGGTGATTTAATTGCAAAACAATGGAAAGCTATGCCAGCCTTAGACTTAAACAAAGACGGTAAAATCCAATATGTATTATTAAAAGGTGAACCTGGCCATCCAGATGCGGAAGCACGTACTAAATATGTAATTGAACAATTAAATGCTAAAGGTATTCCAACCGAACAATTATTTATTGATACCGGTATGTGGGATGCAGCAATGGCTAAAGATAAAGTGGATGCATGGTTATCTAGCTCTAAAGCTAACGAAATTGAAATGATCATTTCAAACAATGACGGTATGGCGTTAGGTGCGTTAGAAGCAACCAAAGCACACGGTAAAAAATTACCAATCTTTGGTGTGGATGCATTACCAGAAGTACTTCAATTAATTAAGAAAGGCGAAATTGCTGGTACCGTGTTAAACGATGGTGTTAACCAAGGTAAAGCTGTTGTTCAACTTTCTGCAAACCTTGCTAACGGTAAAGCAGCAACAGAAGGTACAAAATGGAAATTAGAAAACCGTGTTGTACGTATCCCTTATGTTGGTGTGGATAAAGATAACCTAAGTGAATTCTTAAAATAAGAAAATCTATTGCTTTTCTTTAATTTTAGGGGGGAAAGGAAACCCAAATTCCCTTTCCCCCCTTTTTGATGAGGTTGGATATGACAACTCAAACCCAAGACAATGATGTACTACTGACGATGACGGATGTCAGTAAGTCTTTCCCCGGTGTAAAAGCCCTTGATCACGCCAATCTAACAGTTCGTTCTCACTCTGTTCACGCCTTAATGGGTGAAAACGGGGCGGGAAAATCGACATTATTAAAATGCCTCTTCGGAATTTATGCAAAAGACGAAGGAGAAATTTTATTCTTAGGCAAACCTGTTGATTTTAAAACATCAAAAGAAGCCCTTGAAAATGGGATTTCAATGGTTCACCAAGAACTTAACTTGGTGCGTCAAACCAGCGTAATGGATAACTTATGGTTGGGTCGCTATCCACTTAAAGGTCCTTTTGTGGATCACGCCAAAATGTATCGTGATACCAAAGCGATTTTCGATAAATTGGACATTGATGTTGATCCAAGAGAAAAAGTGGCCAAACTTTCCGTTTCACAAATGCAGATGATCGAAATTGCGAAAGCGTTCTCTTATAACGCTAAAATCGTAATTATGGATGAGCCAACATCCTCACTTTCAGAAAAAGAAGTGGAACATCTTTTCAAAATTATTCAAAAATTAAAAGATCGTGGTTGTGGCATTATTTATATTTCACACAAAATGGATGAAATCTTCAAAATTTGTGATGAAATCACCATTCTTCGCGATGGTAAATGGATCAATACCGTTCAAGTTAAAGGCACCACTATGGAAGAAATCGTTTCAATGATGGTTGGCCGTGAATTAACACAACGTTTCCCAGAAAAAACAAACGTACCAAAAGAAATCACGCTTGAAGTGGAACATTTAACAGCGGTAAACCAACCGTCTATTCAAGATGTTTCCTTTAATTTACGCAAAGGTGAAATTTTAGGTATTGCGGGTCTTGTTGGTGCAAAACGAACCGATATTGTGGAAGCCATTTTTGGTGTACGCGAATTAAAAGAGGGGACGATCAAGCTCAACGGAAAAATCGTGAAAAATCATACCGCACTTGAGGCGATTAACCACGGTTTTGCTTTGGTGACTGAGGAACGTCGTTCAACCGGGATTTATTCAAACCTAAGCATTGAATTTAACTCTTTGATTTCAAATATGAAATCTTACCTCACCCCTTGGAAATTGCTCAGCAATAAAAAAATGGCAAGTGATACCCAGTGGGTGATTGATGCAATGAACGTGAAAACCCCTTCTCACAAAACAACGATTGGATCGCTTTCTGGTGGTAACCAACAAAAAGTGATTATCGGTCGTTGGCTTTTAACCCAACCAGATATCTTAATGCTCGATGAACCTACTCGTGGTATTGATATTGGGGCAAAATTTGAAATTTATCAGCTCATTCAAGAACTCGCTAAAAAAGATAAAGGCATCATCATGATTTCATCAGAAATGCCGGAATTATTAGGCGTAACTGACCGCATTTTGGTCATGAGTAATGGTCGTGTTGCAGGCATCGTTGAAACGGCAAAAACGTCTCAAGAAGAAATTTTGCAACTTGCCGCAAAATATTTATAAATCATAAAGGAACAAATTATGAGTGCCTTACAAAAAAATAAATCATTCGATTTCTTAAAACAAAATGCGATTTATTTTGTGTTGTTGATTTTACTTGGCATCATCATCGCACAAGATCCAACATTCTTGAATGTTCGCAACTTTAGTAACATTTTAACTCAATCATCCGTCCGTCTTATTATCGCCCTTGGGGTTGCAGGCTTGCTTATCACTCAAGGTACTGACTTATCAGCCGGTCGCCAAGTAGGTTTAGCGGCAGTTATTTCGGCTACCCTCTTACAATCAATGGAAAACATGAACCGTGTGTTCCCTGATTTAGGTGAAATTCCTATTCCAGTGGTTATCCTTACGGTTTGTGCGGTAGGTGCTGTAATCGGCTTAGTGAATGGTTTAGTTATCGCTTATCTCAATGTAACCCCGTTCATTGCAACAATGGGTACCATGATCATCGTTTATGGTTTCAACTCACTTTATTATGATGGCGTAGGTGGCTCACCAATTGCGGGTTTCAGCGAATCTTTCTCTAACTTCGCACAAGGCTTCTTCAGACTCGGTTCATTCAAATTATCTTACATTACTATTTATGCGGCAATTTGTGCATTCTTAGTATGGGTAATGTGGAATAAAACACGCTTCGGTAAGAATATCTTTGCTATCGGTGGTAACCCTGAAGCAGCAAAAGTATCTGGCGTAAACGTAGCGCGTAACCTTGTTGTGATTTACATGATTGCTGGCATGTTCTATGCATTCGGTGGTATGTTAGAAGCAGGCCGTATCGGTAGTGCTACCAACAACCTCGGTTTCATGTATGAATTAGATGCGATTGCTGCCTGCGTAGTAGGTGGTGTATCTTTCGCAGGTGGTGTGGGTACTGTTATCGGTGTTATCACGGGTGTTATCATCTTCACCGTTATTAACTACGGTTTAACTTATATCGGTGTAAATCCTTACTGGCAATATATCATTAAAGGTAGCATTATCATCCTCGCGGTGGCTATTGACTCCTTAAAATACGCGAAGAAAAAATAATTAAAAAAAACCATAAAAATAACCGCACTTTAGCAATAAAGTGCGGTTTATATTTAATCAATCTAAGGATTTAAAATGTCAAATAGCGTAACTAAAGATAATTTAACTGTCAGTTTCAGTACTGACTGGTTTACTCATAACATCCCTTCTCTATCCTATATTTTTGAACAATTTAAGCCTCAAAGAATCTTAGAAATTGGCTCATTTGAAGGGCGTTCAACTCATTTTTTTACCGAGAAAATGCTTAAATACCATAATGAAATAGAGATTCATTGTATTGATTCTTGGGAAGGTGGATTAGAGCATCAAGGAAAGTGGGATATGGGTACTATTGAGCAATCTTTTAATGAGAATATTCAAACATTAATAATTTATGCCAAACAATGCGGAAAATCCCTTAACATTATCAAACATAAAGGATATTCCCATACTAAAATGATTGAACTATTAGCAAAAGGCGAAGCTGGAAAATTTGATTTTATCTATGTAGATGGTTCTCATGAAGCCCCAGATGTACTGTTCGATGCTATTTTAGCCCATAAATTAGTAAAAAATAATGGGATTATTGCTTTTGATGACTATTTATGGAGCCCAGAAGAAAATGGAAAACAAAACTACTACCACTTAGTAAAACCTGCTGTTGATGCTTATGTCAATATCTATCAACAAAAACTCCATGTTTTACAAATGTTGCCAGTTTACCAACTTTATATACAAAAACTATCCGATTAACTAATTAAAAATCTAATAAGCCTGTGCATCAGGCTTATTCGTATTCATCTAACCATTTCAACAAAATCGCTTCAAGAATACTTTCGTTAGATTTCATTGGATCATCATCAAAACCATCTAGTTCACAAATCCATTTATGTAAATCCGTAAAACGCATCGTTTTAGGATCTAAATCTGGATTACGATCATAAAGCTCCTCTGCGATAAGTTGTGCATCAGTCCATTTCATTAGTGAGTCGCCTCATTCGCATGGTTGATATTATATTTAGGGATTTCTACCACTAAATCTTCATCGCCCACGACACATTGGCAAGAAAGACGGCTATCCATTTCTAAGCCCCATGCTTTATCCAACATATCTTCTTCTTGATCGCTCGCTTCATTTAATGAATCAAACCCTTCACGAATCACAACATGGCATGTTGTACAAGCACAAGAACCATCGCAAGCATGGTGAATTTCAACGCCCGCATTATGTGCCACTTCTAATAAGTTATCGCCTGCTGCCGCATCAACCACCATACCCTCTGGGCAAAATTCTTCATTCGGTAAAAAAATCACTTTTGGCATATTACTTTCCTCAATATAAAAAACTCGTTAATTTATAACCGCACTTTATTGCTCAATATCTGACACTAATTTACCTGTTAGCGCTTGGTTAATGGATTTATTCATTCGTCTTGCCGCAAATTCTTGAGTTGCCACATCAAGGTCTTTAATGCCCTGCGCAATAGCATGACGATCTGTACCCTCTTTTACATCCATTAATTGTTTCAATGCATTTTCAATTTGGCGGAATTCAGTTTCGGTTAATAAGTCTGCCCCATCTTGCTGTAATGCCACAATCACGCTTTCAATCACACGGTCAGCCTCAACACGTTGTTCAGCTAATTCACGAGCTTGCATATCATCTTGTGCATTATCAAAAGAAGCTTTAATCATTGCCGTCACTTCTTCATCCGTTAAACCATAAGAAGGCTTAATTTGAATTGATGCTTGGACTTTAGTGGATTTTTCCATGGCGGTCACACTTAATAAACCATCCGCATCCACTTGATAAGTCACACGAATATGTGCAGCACCTGCCACCATTGGTGGAATACCACGCAACGTAAAACGACCTAAAGAACGGCAATCATCCACTAACTCACGCTCCCCTTGTACCACATGGACCGTCATCGCAGTTTGACCATCTTTAAAGGTGGTAAATTCTTGTGCACGAGCCACTGGAATCGTGGTGTTGCGTGGAATAATTTTCTCCACTAAACCGCCCATGGTTTCAATGCCTAAGGAAAGCGGCACAACATCGAGTAACAACATATCACTGTCATTTTTGTTGCCCACTAAAATATCCGCTTGAATTGCCGCACCTAGTGCTACTACTTTATCTGGGTCGATAGAGGTTAATGGCGTTTTACCGAAGAACTCGCCTACTTGCTCACGTACGTAAGGCACGCGAGTTGAGCCGCCAACCATAATCACTTCTTGCACGTCTTCAGCTTCAACATGCGCATCTTTTAATGCACGACGGCAGGTTAATAAAGAACGTTTAACCAATGAATGGATTAATTCATTGAATTGCTCACAACTTAACTCACCTTCAAATCCGCGCCAAGAAATGACCGCACTTTGTGCACTCGTTAAGGCAATTTTAGTTTGTGTAGCTAAACTTAAAAGTTCACGTTGCTCATTTACATTTTGTGGTTGAATACCGGCTTGCTCAACAATCCAATCTACAATTAAATGGTCAAAATCATCACCACCTAAAGCTGTATCCCCACCCGTTGCTAACACTTCAAATACACCTTTAGACAAGCGTAAAATCGAGATATCAAAGGTACCACCACCTAAGTCATAAACAGCGATGACACCTTCTTTACCGCTATCTAAGCCATAAGCGACTGCTGCTGCAGTGGGTTCATTTAATAAACGTAATACATTTAACCCAGCAAGGCGCGCTGCATCTTTCGTACTTTGACGCTGAGCATCATCAAAATATGCGGGAACAGTAATTACCACACCAGAAAGCTCACCTGCTAGGCGTTGTTCAGCGATATGATTTAAACGAGATAAAATATCTGCAGAGACTTCAATTGGGCTTTTTTTGCCTTGATGCGTCACCAATAATGGCAAGCCATTTTCACTTGCCACAAACTCATAGGGCAAGTTTGTGTAACGTGATTGCACATCGGTAAGACTACGACCAATCAGACGTTTAACCGATATAATCGTATTTTTAGGATCCATTGCAGCTTTTGCAAATGCTTCAGTACCCACAAGTTTTTCATTTTCGCCATAATACACGACTGAAGGGACAAGGCTTCTGTCTTGTTCATCATTCAAAATGGTTGCTTGACCGCTACGCACAGCGGCAACTAAAGAGTTTGTTGTACCTAAATCAATCCCTACCGCAAGACGGTGTTGATGTGGTGCAGCCGTTTGTCCTGGTTCTGCAATTTGGAGTAATGCCATATCTCTTTTTATCTCTAATAATTAATTCGTTAAGGGCTCGTTATGCCACTGAATAAGCTTGTGCAAATTTATCTTGTTCGGTGAAACTTGCATTGTAATGGGTTTCAATATTGACTTCGCGTCGCTCACGCTGATTAATGTCAATCGTCTTATCTTCCGAAAGCTCTGGCGTAAAAACAATCATGTGGTTACCATCGAGTTGTTTTACATCTTCTTGCCAATTTTGCCAAAACAGATTTTGGTAAAATGCTTCAACATCACCGTTTAATGCCCAAGCTAAGAAATCCGTATAGGTAAAATTTAAATCATGCCAAGTTAAGTCTTTCGGCGAAAAATAGTAAATCTTGCCGAGATTATAACCTAAAGAACCACCATTTAAGGCAAAATAACCACCAATGACATCATCTGCGACCAACAAATATTTTGGTTTATCACCTGATTGATTAAAAGATTTACTGAAATTCCAGTCCATTAATCCACGTGGTAATTTAAAACTGCCAGAACCCAATATACGCAACCAACCATGATGGATTAAAATGCCACCGGTTTCATAAATTACCGCGCCCATCGGAGAAGACGTTGGCATTTGCATGCTGAAAAGTTCACGTTCTGCACTGGATTGATCTTTTTTAATCACTTCACAATGATTACGAGCACGCTCAATCCATTGGAAAATGGTTCCCCAAGCAGATTTTGAGGCTTCAGTCAGTTGTTCTAAAGTTTGCATAATCGGATTTCATTAGTATGAGGGCTGCTGCCCATTTATCAATAGCGAAAAGGGCGTATTAAACGCCCTCAAGATTATAATTCAAATAGACGTTCTTCTACTTGGCTAATTTCATCCGCCAATTTTTTTAGAAAACGTAATTTATCGCAGAACTGTGCAGCAGTTGGCCATTGTTGCTCATTAAGCTGTGCCTCAAGTGCGGTCAACATTTCTTTTGTTTCTTTTTTAACGCGTTTCGCAAAGGATTCTAATGCATTCTCATCCTGGCTTTGCTCAATATTTTCGAGCTCTTCTCGCCATTCTAATTGCTGCATTAAAAATGTGACATCTTGCGTACTCTTTTGCTCTAAATCCTGTGTTTTTCCCGTATTTAACGCGATAATCGCTTCCGCGCGCAAAATTGGGTCTTTCAAGGTTTTTAATGCATCATTAACTTCTGTGGATTTTTGCATTGCAATGCGTTGTTCTTGCGCATCTGCCGTAACAAAATTATCCGGATGCAAACTCTTTTGAAGCACTAAATAGCGCTCTGACAAAAGGGCTTGATCAACATTGAAAGCAATGGGTAAATCAAAAATAGCAAAAGGATTTGTCATTTCTATTCCTTAAACGTGGAAACTCTCACCGCAACCACAAGATTCTTTCACATTCGGGTTATTATATTTAAAGCCTTCGTTCAAGCCTTCTTTGACATAATCTAGCTCAATGCCATCTAAATAAACCAAGCTTTTTGGATCGACTACCACTTTCACGCCATGCTGCTCAAAAATAAGATCGTCATCATTGAGCACATCAACGAATTCAAGCACATAGCCTAAACCCGAACAACCTGATGTTTTCACACCTAAGCGTAAACCGATGCCTTTTCCACGATTTTCAAGAAAAGTACGAACTCGTTGTGCCGCTTTTTCAGTGAGTGTTATAGACATATTCTGATCCTTAAATTGATAAAGTGCAGTCATTTTCAACCGCACTTTGATTACTTACCTTGTTTATTTTTATAGTCAGCGATAGCGGCTTTAATTGCGTCTTCTGCTAAAATCGAGCAGTGAACTTTTACAGGTGGTAATTCAAGTTCTTCCGCAATTTGACTGTTTTTGATTGCACCTGCCTCATCTAAAGATTTACCTTTTACCCATTCGGTAATTAAAGAACTTGATGCTATAGCAGAACCACAACCATAAGTTTTGAATTTTGCATCTTCAATAATGCCACTATCATTTACTTTAATTTGTAACTGCATAACATCACCACAAGCTGGCGCGCCCACCATGCCGGTTCCCACAGAATTATCTTTTTTGTCCATTGAACCAACATTGCGTGGATTTTCGTAATGATCGATAACTTTTTCGCTGTATGCCATATTATTTTCCTTTCCTAAATAAGTTGCTATCAGGCGGTCAAGCCGCCTTGAAAATTAGTGGGCAGCCCACTCAATAGTGTTTAAATCAATACCTTCTTTGAACATATCCCAAAGTGGCGATAATTCACGAAGTTTCGCTACTGCACCATGCATTAAATTAATGGTGTAATCAATTTCTTCTTCAGTGGTCCAACGACCAAGCGTGAAACGAATTGAGCTATGTGCTAATTCATCATTACGACCTAATGCACGTAATACATAAGATGGCTCTAAACTTGCAGACGTACACGCGGAACCAGAAGATACTGCAATATCACGTAATGCCATCATTAATGACTCACCTTCAACATAGTTAAAGCTGATATTCAAATTATTTGCGACACGATGCTCCATTGAACCATTTACATAGGTTTCTTCAATGTCTTTAAGACCATTGTATAAACGATCGCGCAATGCTCGGATACGTGGTATTTCAGTATCCATTTCTTCTTTTGCAATGCGATAAGCTTCGCCCATACCCACAATTTGGTGTACAGGTAATGTACCTGAACGCATACCACGCTCATGACCACCACCATGGATAATCGCTTCTAAACGAACACGCGGTTTACGGCATACATATAATGCACCAATCCCTTTTGGTCCGTACAATTTGTGGCTAGACATTGACATTAAATCAACCTGTAATTCCGCGAGATTGATTTCGACTTTACCGACACTTTGTGTTGCATCTACGTGGAAAATAGTTTTGTTTGCACGGCAAAGCTCACCAATTGCTTTAATATCTTGAATCACGCCAATCTCATTATTCACATGCATAATTGACACAAGAATCGTGTCTGGACGCAATGCTGCTTTAAATTTCTCAAGATCGATTAAACCATCTTCTTCTGGATCTAAATAAGTGACTTCAAAGCCTTCACGCTCTAACTGACGACAAGTATCCAATACGGCTTTGTGTTCAGTTTTACAAGTAATAATGTGTTTACCTTTTGTTTGATAAAAGTGTGCCGCACCTTTAATTGCAAGGTTATCAGCTTCTGTTGCGCCAGAAGTAAACACAATCTCACGTGAGTCTGCGCCAATCAAATCCGCAATTTGATTACGTGCAATATCAACGGCTTCTTCAGCTTGCCAGCCAAATTTATGTGAACGAGATGCTGGATTACCGAATACACCATCAATGGTTAAATATTCCATCATTTTTTTAGCCACACGTTCATCAACTGGACATGTTGCTGCATAATCTAAATAAATTGGTAATTTCATTTTCACTCCTAAATAACTACCAAAAATGCCATCATTTTGACCGCACTTTGATCTACTTTCCTATTATTGGTTAACAACAACCAAATCATCAAAATCTTTGTGAGCTTTATGTTTTCCTGATTTTTTCTCCACAAGCTCTGCTAAAGTGATCTGATCTAAAAAATCAGTAATGCGATCACTTAAATCTTGCCATAAAGAATGAGTTAAACATTCAACCCCACCTTGACAATTTCCCTTTCCAAGGCATCTTGTGACATTAATGTTCTCATTTACGGCAGAGATCACCATACCGATAGAAATTTGATCTGCTGGTAACGCTAAACGATAGCCACCACCCGGACCACGAACGCTTTTTACTAATCCACCACGACGCAATTTTGCAAATAATTGCTCAAGATAAGAAAGTGAAATATTTTGACGTTCTGAGATATCCGCTAAACAAACTGGATCTGTCCCTGCGTGTAATGCGATATCTAAAATTGCGGTAACCGCGTATCGTCCTTTAGATGTAAGTTTCATAAAGCATCCCTATTAATCGTCGTTTGGATAGTTTACATATCTGACTATGATAGTCAATTTTAGTCTTTTTGCAGATTAAGGCGTTTTTCGACCGCACTTAACATTCCACGCAAGATATTTAATTCATTTTTTTCGAGAGAAGAACGGTTATAAAGCCGTCTTAACTTTTGTATAACACCTTGATTTTGAATAAAACCAAGTGATTGATATACCTGTTCCGTATGCGCAAAAAAATACTCCATTTCTTGCGCTGTCGGATAGATATTTTCTATTGTAGAAAGTGTACTTTCCGTTCTTTCTTTAGCTAAAAATGCCATCCGCATTTCATAACTCACTAACTGTACAGCCATCGCTAGATTTAGCGAGGAATATTCAGGGTTAGCGGGAATATTTAAATGATAATGACATTTAAGTAATTCTTCATTTGTGAGCCCAACACGCTCACGACCGAAAACAATCGCTACTTGGCCTTGATGAGCACTGGCTTTCTCGGCACATTCTCTAGGTTCAATCAATGTACTCTGTAAATGACGCAATCTCGCACTGGTACCAATTACCAAAGAGCAATCTTCTATTGCTTGCTCAAAAGTATCGACAATTTGGGCATTTCGAACGAGGTCATCTGCGCCAGCGGCTAATGCAATAGATTGTTCATCCACCGATTTTGGTGATACTAAATAGAGATTGGATAATCCCATTGTTTTCATTGCACGCGCCGCTGAACCGATGTTCCCGCTATGTGATGTTTCAACCAAAACAATTCGAATATTCTGTAACATTTTATGCCCGACTTAAATTTGTGGATATTCTATCATAATAACCGCTAAATATAGTCAAGAATTTAAAAAAAATTTTACTTTTTTATAAATTTATTAACACATGGAAAGAAGATGTTATTGGTGGGCTGTGAGAGACTCGAACTCTCGACCGACGGATTAAGAGTCCGCTGCTCTACCAACTGAGCTAACAACCCAACCGGTTAAATAATGATCTGTAAAATAGATGGTGGGTCGTGAAGGATTCGAACCTTCGA
>NZ_KV838003.1:91012-223934 GCF_001838615.1 Haemophilus sp. HMSC61B11 | reverse complement strand
GCTGCTCTACCGACTGAGCTAACGACCCACATCATTTCGTAACAGGTGCGTATATTACCGATTTTATTTTTTGACGCAAGAAAAATCTGAAGAAATTGTGTTAATTGTGTGAATACTCATCAATTTCTGACAATATCTTAGAACAAATAAAAAGGAGAGTATTTCTACTCTCCCTTCTTCTAAGAATCAAAATTCTCTAAAAATATTAGTATGCTAACACTGCACGACGGTTTTTAGAGTATGCCGCTTCATCGTGACCTAACACTGCAGGTTTTTCTTCACCGTAAGAAACAGTTGATACTTTACCAGCATCAACACCTTTACCAGCTAAGAAACCTTTAACTGCATCAGCACGACGTTGACCTAAAGCGATGTTGTACTCTGGAGTACCACGTTCGTCAGTGTTACCTTCAACAACAACTTTAGAAGCTGGAGTTGCATTTAAGTATGCAGCGTGAGCATCTAAGATTTGAACGTATTCACCTTCGATGTTGAATTTGTCGAAACCGAAGTAAACGGTGTTGTAACGTTGTTGAAGATCTTCAACAGAGTAACCACCGAAAGTTTGACCGTTGTTAGCACCGTTGCCTGCTGCATCGTTGTTTGATGAGCTACATGCCGCTAATGCAGCTACTGAACCAGCAACTAATAATGATTTAACAAATTTGTTCATTAGATTTCTCCTCAATGAGTTTTTTTATTTAGTCAAGTATGGAGACCAAGCTGGAAATTTCACTTGGCCATTACTTCCTGGAAGACTCGCTTTAAAGCGACCATCTGCAGAAACTAATTGTAACACCTTTCCTAGCCCTTGTGTAGAGCTGTAAATAATCATGATACCGTTAGGAGAAATACTTGGGCTTTCACCTAAGAAAGATGTACTTAATACTTCAGAACTACCGCTGGTGAGATCTTGTTTCACCACGTTGTTATTACCGTTGATCATCACAAGAGTTTTACCATCACTACTGATTTGCGCACTACCGCGACCACCAACTGGTGATGCACCACCACCACTTGCGCTCATGCGATAAACTTGTGGCGAACCACTTCTATCTGAAGTAAAGAGAATTGAGCTACCATCTGGAGACCATGATGGTTCTGTATTATTACCCGCACCGCGAGTTAATTGAGTAGGTGTACCACCATTTGAGCCCATTACATAGATGTTTAATAAACCATCTTGTGAAGAAGCAAATGCGAGTTTAGAACCGTCCGGAGAGAATGCTGGCGCACCGTTATGTCCAGGGAAAGAAGCAACTACTTTACGAGAACCTGAACCTAAGTCTTGTACAACAAGTTGAGATTTTTTGTTCTCAAAAGAGACGTATGCTAAACGTTTACCATCTGGAGACCAAGCTGGAGACATAATTGGTTGTGAGCTACGATTTACGATAAATTGGTTGTAGCCATCATAATCTGCTACACGAACTTCATAAGGTTGTGAGCCACCATTTTTTTGCACTACGTAAGCGATACGGGTTCTGAATGCACCACGAATACCGGTTAATTTTTCGAATACTTCATCACTCACGGTATGTGCACCATAGCGTAACCATTTATTTGTCACTGTATAGCTATTTTGTGCAAGTACCGCACCAGGTGTACCTGATGCACCTACAGTATCAACTAATTGGTAAGAAATGTTATAACCGCTACCAGTTGATGTCACTTGACCCACCACAACGGCATCAATACCTAAAGCAGTCCAAGCCTCTGGTTTCACTTCTGCTGCAGTCGTTGGTTGTTGTGGCATTTGGCTTACTGGAATAGGGTTAAATTTACCACTATTACGTAAATCATCTGCAACGATTTGACCAATATTTTCAGGTGCAGAACCTGCAAAAGGAACAACTGCGATAGGACGAGCGCCATCAACCCCTTCATCAATCACAATTCGAACTTCATCTTCTGCCATTGCTGTGCTTGCAAGTGCAAACATCACCACAAATAGCCCCATAACACGTTTGATCAATTTCATTTAATCACCTTATTTTAACGTTGTTACTTTCCTAAAACCAATTATCGAGCATTGATATCAAAATCGATAGTCGGCGCTTTATATTTCTCATAAATAGCATCAGATGGTGCTGCTGGAACTTTTTTCGTTCTCGCTACCGCACTTAATGCTGCAGTACAAATATCATCAGGTCCTGAAACGCGTTGGTAGCCTAAAATCGTACCATCTCGACCGAGTTGAATTTTAATGCTACAAACTTTACCAGCAAAGTTTGGGTCTTTTAAGAAACGGCGTTGAATTTCACGTTTAATGACACCTGCATATTGGTCACCAACTTTACCACCATCTCCAGCACCTAGTCCTGCACCACTACCTTGTGTACCGCCTTTATTTGCATTACCACCTTTAGATGCACTGCCACCACCGACATCTCCGCCGTTCATGAAGTCATCTAAAGCCGCTTGATCTGCTTTACGTTTTGCTGCGTCAGCTTTTGCTTTCGCATCAGCCTTCGCTTTGGCTTCTGCATCCGCTTTAGCTTTTGCTTCAGCCTTCGCTTTCGCCTCTGCATCTGCTTTCGCTTTTGCGTCAGCCTCAGCTTTTGCTTTAGCCTTAGCATCCGCCTCAGCTTTCGCTTTAGCATCTGCTTCTGCCTTGGCCTTCGCTTTTGCTTCAGCATCGGCTTTCGCTTTTGCCTCAGCCTTCGCTTTAGCATCGGCTTCAGCTTTTTCTTTGGCTTTTTGAGCTTCGGCTTGTGCTTTAGCTTTTGCCTCTTCCTCAGCCTGTTTAGCTGCTGCCGCTAAACGTTTCGCTTCTGCATCAGCTTTTAACTTCGCTGCTTCAGCAGCTTGTTTTGCTTTCGCTTCTTCAGCTTGTTTCTGCTTTTCTAACGCCTCTTGACGAGCAAGTTCTTGTTGCTGTTTTTGCTTTTCAATTTCTTGCTGCTTTTGTTTTTCAAGTTCTTTTTGACGTTGAATTTCCTGCTGACGCTTAATCTCTTCTTGTTTCGCAATTTCTTGCTGATTTGGTTCAGGTTCAGGCTCTGGTTTTTTCTCTTCGACTACAGGTTCTGGTTTTTTCTGTTTATCAGTTTGACCTTTTTTCTGTTGTTGAATACGTCCCCATTCCTGCGCTGCGCTGCCAGTATCGACCATCACAGCTCCCATGGCATCACCTTCACCTTCTCCACCACCCATTATTTCAACGGTTTGATAAAGAGAGCTCCAAATCAACAAACCAAACAATGCAAGGTGCATCGCAATAGAGATGACAAACTCATTTGCACGTTTTTTTCGTCGATTATTCTGCACGGTTTTACCTACTTATCTTAAATTGGGTTGGTCATTAAACCCACAGACTTAATGCCGGCAAGATGTAGTAAATTCAGTGCTTTAATCACTTCTTCATAAGGTACATCTTTTGCTCCGCCCACTAAGAACATTGTGTTATTGTCTTTATCAAATTCTTGTTTTGATAATTGGGTTACCATTTCTTCGTTAAGTCCTTCTTGGCGTTGACCACCAATAGAAATCGAATACTGCCCTACACCTGCTACTTCTAAAATAACCGGTGTTTTATCTTCATTTGATACATTTTGACTTTGCACCGAATCAGGGAGTTCCACTTGAACGCTCTGACTGATAATCGGCGCGGTTGCCATAAAAATTAACACCAAAACTAAAAGAACATCGAGAAATGGCACGATGTTAATTTCAGATTTAATGTCTTTACGCTGACGACGAGCCATAATTTCCTCTAAAACTTCGCTAAAATCCACCGCACTTTTCGTCTGATTAATCAAGTGCAGTCAATTTTTCATTGATTTTTAATGGGGCGCTTTACCAAAAGCTTGACGATGTAAAATTGTGGTGAATTCATCAATGAAGTTACCATAATTTTGTTCAATCGCATTTACACGTAAGCTTAAACGGTTATATGCCATTACAGCTGGAATCGCCGCAAACAAACCGATTGCGGTTGCGATCAAGGCTTCTGCGATACCTGGAGCAACCATTTGTAATGTTGCTTGTTTTGCACCACTTAATGCCATAAATGCGTGCATGATCCCCCAAACGGTACCAAATAAACCGATATATGGACTTACAGAAGCCACTGTTGCTAAGAAAGGTACACGGCTTTCAAGCGCTTCTACTTCACGATTCATCGCAAGGTTCATTGCACGAGTCGTACCTTTGATGATCGCTTCTGGAGCATCTGCATTCACTTGTTTTAAGCGAGAGAATTCTTTAAAGCCGACAAAGAAAATTTGTTCGCTACCCGTTAATACTTCACGACGATTAGATAAACCATCATAAAGTTTATTTAAATCTTCACCAGACCAGAAACGATCTTCAAAAGTATTCGCTTCTTTTAACGCACTCGTCAAAATACGGCTACGTTGAATGATGATTGCCCAAGAAATAATTGAGAACGAAATCAAGATCACAATTACAAGTTGAACAACGATACTCGCTTTTAGAAAAAGATCTAAAAAGTTCAATTCTGCAGTCATTGCATACTCCGAAAAGTTATTTACTTTAAAAATGCCGCTTTTAATTCTTCAGGAATTGCGACAGGTTTCATTTTGCCTAGATCAACACAGGCTACCTTTACAGTAGCCTTCGATAACACCACTGCCTCACGAACTAACCGCTGTTCAAAGAGAATTGTTGCTCCTTTCGCTGCCGTTATTTCCGTTTCGACAATAAGATAATCATCCAATTTTGCCGGAATACAATAGTCAATAGACATGGTTTTGACCACAAAAGCTAACTGTTGTTCCTGCAATAATGATTGTTGGGAAAAATTAAGCGTTCTTAAATATTCAGTTCGCGCACGCTCAAAGAAATGTAAGTAACGTGCGTGATACACTACTCCGCCTGCATCCGTGTCCTCATAATAGACACGAACCGGAAAGGTAAAACATTGGTTATTCAAAATAATGCTCAAATTATTAGCCATAACAAGCCGCTTATTTTAGAACCTGTTCATTAGATGTGCAAGCGCCAAATAACAATATTTATCTAGAGTTTCTATAGTAACCAATGCTGAACAATGGCAATTATTGTGGTGAAATAACCAATAAATGGCAAGAAAACAAGCTGCCATATTGCTCGGCGAATTTCAAATCCGATACCGTGAATCCACAAATTAATCAATCCCCAAAAAATCACAAGAATCCAAGCGGGATGTGCAGTACGAAGTGCGGTCGAAAATTGATTTAAATTTAAAAAGAAAGCCGCGGTCAAAAATAACGCCAAAATAAACGAAAGGGTTCGCAAGGAACCCTTATTACTTAATTGATAGAGCGAATTAATCATCATTACTCGTCAAATTTACCTGACTTTTCTTTACCAATGGTTAATTTAGCACTCACCATAATTGCAGCCAACACACCCACTACCCAAATTACATATAACATATTGTTTCTCCTTAGTATAATGAGTTTTTGTTGTCTTCAACAAAGCTTTCATCCAAGCGACCAAACATTTTGTAGTATGACCAAATGGTGTAAAGCAATGAGATGGAAACAAATACTAATGCCAAGTAGAACATTAAAGTTAATGTTAATTCACTTGACGTTGCATCCCACATTAACAAGCTTTGTTCTGGATGAGTACTTGAAGGCATTACAAATGGGAACATTGATACTGCCGCAGTAATAATCACACCTGCCATTGTTAATACAGAGAAGAAGAACGCAAAACCACAACGATTTGCTTTAGATGCAACCACATTTAATAATGCACCTACCACAGCTAATACTGGGAATGCCCATAAAGCTGGATTTTCATTGAAGTTTTTGAACCATGCACCTGCTTCAACTGCCACTTCTTTACCTGAAGCTGGCGCTGATGCTGCAAAGTGATCGATAGTGCTAGTTACAACATAACCTTCTTTGAAAGAAAGCCACACACCGGCAAGTATAAAAGTAATTAATGTTACTAATGCACCAATTTGTGTAATCGCTCTTGCACGATCACGCAATGCTGCAGTGGTTTTCATTTGTAACCAGTTTGCACCGTGAGTCACTAACATTGCAAGGCTTAACACACCACAAAGTAATGCAAATGGGTTTAATAATGCAAAGAAAGAACCGGTGTAAGTTGCTTGTGAAAGCTCATTTAATTCAAATGGCACACCTTGTAATAAATTACCAAATGCCACACCGAATACTAATGCAGGCACAAAACCCCCCGCAAACAAGCCCCAATCCCACATCGCACGCCATGTTGGATTATCAATTTTCGCACGATATTCAAAACCAATTGGACGGAAGAATAACGCAGCTAACACAAGGAATAAGGCAATATAGAAACCTGAAAACGCTACAGAATAAACAATCGGCCATGCCGCAAAGATTGCACCACCAGCAGTTAATAACCAAACTTGGTTACCATCCCAGTGTGGAGCAATAGAGTTAATCATAATACGTCTTTCTACTTCTTTCTTACCTGCTACTGGTAAAAGTGCGGTTACGCCCATATCGAATCCATCTGTTACAGAGAAGCCGATAAGCAATACGATAACTAGCACCCACCAAATAATACGTAGAATTTCATAATCAAGCATAATTCATCTCCTGCTTATTTAGATGATTGCTCAAAATAGTATTTGCCGGTTTTCAATGCACTCGGACCTAAACGTGCATATTTAAACATCAAATACATTTCCGCAATAATGAAGAAGAAGTAAAGTACACAAATTAAACCGATAGAGAACCATAGGTCACCTACACTCAAGTTAGAAGCAGACACACCTACCGGTAATACTTCATAAATCGCCCACGGTTGACGACCAAATTCAGCTAAGAACCAACCAAATTCAATCGCTAAGATTGGCAATGGGATACCCCAAAGCAATGCTTTAAGTAATAAGCGAGAGGAAGTCACTTTGTTACGTAAATTTTGAACAAATGCACCAAAGGTCAGTAAAATAATTAAACCGCCTGCTGCTAACATACCACGGAACGCCCAGAAGTTAGGACCTACGTTTGGAATAGTATCACGTGCTGCTTGTTTAATTTGTTCATCCGTTGCATCTACAACTTTATCTGTGTAACGTTTTAATAATAAACCGAAACCTAAATCACCTTTAACTTCATCAAATTTTGCTTTAGTTTCTGGATTTACTTGGCCTGCTGATTTTTTCTCTGCTTTTAATTGTGTGAATAAATCATAAGCAACCATACCGTTACGAACACGGCCTTCATTTTTTGCTTGAATTTCTTTCAAACCAACGATTTCAGTGTCTAAAGAACGCGTTGCAATTAAACCACCTAAATATGGGATTTCAATCGCAAAATCATTTTTCATTTCTGCAGTATTTGGAATCGCCACTGGGTGGAATGGGGCTGGTGCAGGATGAGTTTCAAACTCCGCTTCCATTGCAGCTAATTTCACAGGTTGTGCTTTACCGATGTCGTAACCTGATTCATCACCCATAATTAATACTGCTGATGCTGCGATAAAGCCAAAGGTTGCTGCTACAGAGAATGAACGTTTAGCAAAACCAATATCACGGCCTTTTAATAAATAGAATGCACTAATACCTAATACAAACATAGCACCAGTTGAATAACCTGCTGTTAATGTATGTAAGAATTTACTTTGCGCAACTGGGTTTAACCAAAGATCTAAGAAGCTGGTCATCTCCATACGAACGGTTTCAAAGTTAAATTCTGCTGCTACTGGATGTTGCATCCAACCATTTGCCACTAAAATCCACATTGCAGAAAGGTTTGAACCAAAGGCTACGCAGTAAGTTGCGAGTAAGTGTTTACCTTTAGTTAAACGATCCCAACCAAAGAAGAATAGACCCACGAAAGTGGATTCTAAGAAGAATGCAAGTAATGCTTCGATCGCTAATGGCGCACCGAAAATATCACCTACATAGTGAGAATAATAAGACCAGTTTGTCCCGAATTGGAACTCCATGATAATACCGGTCGTTACCCCTAGAGCAAAGTTAATACCAAATAACTTACCCCAGAATTTAGTCATATCTTTATATACTTCTTTGCCCGTTTTAACATAAATGGTTTCCATGATCACAAGAACGAAAGATAAACCTAATGTTAATGGTACAAAAATGAAGTGATATAACGCAGTTAACGCAAACTGCAAGCGTGAGAGATCAACAACGTCTAACATCTCAACTCCTTGTATAAATCTACAAGATTTTCACTTTATGATTACCAAGGATAATCCCAAATAATCACCCCAAACTACTCAACAAAAGTCGTTAAGAAACATTGAATTATTTACGTAATAATTGCCTTTTCTATTCTCAAAACAGAATGCAGTAACCGATTACAATATAAACATTCAAAATTTTGCCATATTCTACTACTATTTATGCGGATAAAAAATAGAAAAAACCGTTATATTGATCACATTTTTTGATATAAGTTACAAAATACCCTATTTTGCATAACAATGACAAAATTGATCCACATCAAATTCTGTATTTTTTGCTCAAAATGGAAAAATTTATCTATCACAAGGAAACTTTATTTAAAAAAAATGGACAAAATAATCACTAGACAGGGCTGCAAGATTTTGCTATTTTTTAGCCTAATAATATTTGGAGAGATTTGTAGGGATTTACAATGAAAAAAATTTGCGTAATTTTGACTGCACTTTTCGGTTCTATGGCATTATCTGCCACCGCAGCACCTCTTACAGAAAACAAAGCTGCTCTTCCACAACAATGTACACAGTTATTTAAAGAAACAGAAAATTTGATTGCTCAAGCAGAAAAACAGCCTGGCACTCATACTCAAGTAGGTAAAATCAAAAGTAAACTTAATCAAAGCAAACAGCAAATTCTCGAGATGGAATTAGCGACTCAACAAAAAAGCTGTGATGTGGGTTTAGCAAGATTAAATAGCATGAAGAGCTATACTGAAGGAACTAACTAAGCAGGTTTCAAAAAGAAAGGACATATTGATATCAATATGTCCTTTTTTCTATCTCTTATTCTGACGGCTTCTGAAGTCCGAAGTGTCGATAAGTTAACGAGGTCGCAATTCGGCCTCGAGGCGTACGCTGTAAAAATCCTTGTTGAATCAAGTAAGGTTCTAAAACATCCTCGATAGTGTCTCGTTCTTCACCTATTGCTGCAGCCAAGTTATCTAACCCAACTGGTCCACCATCAAAACGTTCAATCACTGCGGTAAGCAATTTTCTATCTAAGTAATCAAAGCCCGCATCATCTACATCTAACATTGAAAGCGCTTGTTTCGCAATATCTGCCGAAATAATGCCATCATTACGCACATCAGCAAAATCTCGAACGCGACGCAATAAACGGTTTGCAATACGAGGGGTGCCACGTGAACGACGAGCCACTTCAAAAGCGGCTTTATCTTCTAATTCCAGATTTAAGCAAGAGGCACTTCTTGTCACAATAGAAGTTAAATCTTCAACGGAATAAAATTCTAAACGCTGAACAATACCAAAACGATCACGTAGTGGCGAAGTTAAAGAACCCGCTCGAGTTGTTGCACCAATTAATGTGAAAGGTGGTAAATCCAATTTAATTGAACGTGCCGCTGGTCCTTCGCCGATCATAATATCTAGCTGATAATCTTCCATTGCGGGATAAAGCACTTCTTCAATCGCAGGAGAAAGACGGTGAATTTCATCAATAAACAACACATCATGGGGTTCAAGATTTGTCAGCATTGCTGCCAAATCGCCGGCTTTTTCAAGCACAGGCCCCGATGTTGTGCGAATATTCACACCCATTTCATTTGCCACAATATTAGCTAGCGTCGTTTTTCCTAAACCTGGAGGGCCGAAGATCAAAAGATGATCTAAGGCATCTTGACGCAATTTTGCCGCCTTAATAAAAATATCCATTTGCTCTCGCACTTGCGGCTGTCCCACATAATCAGCTAAAAGCTTTGGACGAATCGCACGATCGATAACATCTTCATCCATCTTTGCCTGACTGCTAATAATTCTATCTGCTTCGATCATATCTGTTTAATCTTTATAATGCGGCTTTTAAGGCTTCGCGAATTAATTGCTCACTGCTTAAATCCGCTTTAGCGACTTTTTTCACCATTTTTTCAGCATCGGTTGGTTTATAGCCTAACGCAACCAATGCAGCAACCGCTTCATCAGCTGAGCTCTCCACTTGACGTAATTCTGAAGTTGAAGGAATATGCTTGCTCTCCACAAAGAAATCACTTTGGCGAACATCTTTAAACTTCCCTTTTAACTCTACCAATAAGCGTTCAGCCGTTTTCTTGCCCACACCAGGAATTTTAACTAATTTCGACAGTTCTTCTCGTTCAATAGCGTAAGCAAACTGCTCTACTGACATTGCAGATAAAATTGCGAGTGCCAATTTAGGACCAACACCATTGGTTTTAATTAATTCACGGAATAAAGTGCGGTCAGTTTTTTGGGCGAATCCAAAAAGAAGATGAGCATCTTCACGCACAACAAGATGGGTAAATAAAGTAGTTTCTTGCCCGATTTCAGGTAAGTCATAAAAACTGGTCATTGGTAACAATAATTCGTAACCGACGCCTTGAACATCAAGCAAAATTTCAGGAGGTTGTTTTTCTAATAAGATGCCTTTTAAACGACCGATCATAAGATTTCCATGTAAAAAAATTTTGCATAGAATAAGATAAAACTGGATATTAATCCAGTTAAATTTTTAATCTAAATCGACCTCGGCTGTATCTTGTTTTTAAAAGTGCGGTCATTTTTTCATGTGTTTCTGTGGTTTTGACCGAGCCAGCAATATGCAAGGAATGTTGAATGGTATGAGCATGAGTGATGGCAATGGCTAAAGCATCTGCCGCATCAGCTTGTGGTTTATCTGAGAGCTTCAAAATTCGTGTCACCATATCTTGTACTTGAACTTTATCTGCAGAACCAATCCCTACGACAGTCTGTTTCACCAAACGAGCGGCATATTCAAATACAGGTAAATCATGGTTCACTGCCGCCACAATTGCCGTACCACGCGCTTGCCCCAGTTTTAAAGCTGAGTCCGCATTTTTAGCCATAAACACTTGTTCAATGGCAAACATATCTGGCTGAAATTGCGTGATGATTTCAGTCACACCGGCATAAATTCGTTTTAAGCGTGTAGGTAAATCCTCTACCTGCGTGCGGATTGCTCCACTGCCTAGATATTCTAAATGGCGACCATTTTGTCGAATCACACCATAGCCCGTTACACGAGAACCTGGGTCAATGCCTAAAATAATACTCATAAATTCTCAAAAATAAACGGCCGGTCAATGCCGGCCGTTTTTAGCGTTAATTATTGGTTTGCTTTTGCAGTTGCTTTTGCATCTACATCACAGTTTTTCACAACAATTTTATCTGTTTTTTTGCCTTTGATTAAAAGATTTACTGGTGCGACAGAATCAAATTTATCTAAAGTCAAACCACTATCTACGTTCCAAACATATTTGCCTGAAGTAAATGAAGTGAAGTCTTTTTGAGCTGCATCACGAGCGAAATCTTTCGCAATAACTTTATCTCCGACCATCACCATTGCCGCTGTTGGCTCTTGGTTTTCGAATTGGTAAACCGCAGTTACGGTTTTCTTGTTACAAGTATAAACTACTGTTTTATCCGTTACAGTAGGTGCTGCAGCTTGCTCTGCTTTGTTTTCCATTTTTGGTGCATCACTTGCACAAGCTGATAAAACAACAAGAGCGGCCATTGCAGGTAATACTTTAGCTAATTTCATTCTAAATCTCCTTAAAATTACAGCTGAGCTGCAACTTCATCACTAATTTCACCGTTATGATATACGTTTTGTACATCGTCACAGTCTTCTAACATGTCAATTAAACGCAACAATTTAGGCGCAGTTTCAAGATCAAGATCAACTGTTGTTGATGGAATCATTGTCACTTCTGCGTTATCAATTTTAAATCCTGCTGCTTCGATTGCATCACGCACAGAACCTAAATCTTCCCACGCAGTATAGATTTCGAATGAACCATCATCTTGTGGTTGAACATCATCTGCACCGGCTTCAATTGCCGCCTCCATTAACGCATCTTCTTCACCTTGGCTAATTAAAATCAAGCCTTTTTTGCTGAATAAGTAGCCCACAGAACCTTCAGTCCCTAAGTTACCACCACATTTAGTGAAACTTGGACGAACCTGTGAGATGGTTCGGTTTGCGTTGTCACTTAGACACTCAACCATCACAGCAGTTCCACCCGGACCATAACCTTCGTAAATTCTTGTTTCCATATTGGTGTCATCACCACCGCCCACACCGCGTTCAATCGCACGGTTAATGGTGTCACGAGTCATGTTGCTCGATAAGGCTTTATCTACTGCTGCACGTAAACGCGGGTTTGCACTGACATCACCGCCACCAATTTTTGCAGCAGTGACTAATTCACGAATTAATTTTGTAAAAATTTTACCGCGTTGCGCATCTTGTGCTGCTTTACGGTGTTTAATATTTGCCCACTTACTATGGCCTGCCATGTTGTTTTCCTTCTTATCTTAAAAACATTTTTAAATTAAATCCTCTTATATTGAGGAAAGCCGTTCATCAAATATTTTTTGATAGCCTCGGCATTATTCGGCGATTTTGTCATTTGGATCGCTTGTTCAGGGAAAACCCATTGATATGCCAAATGCTCACTTAATATCGGCTCAAATTCCTGCTCAACTGTCAATAAAAACCAATGTTCATGACAATGAGTCACATTCGGTGCGTATTTATAGCGGAAATGCGGGAAAATTTCAAATTCTATGCTCTCTTTGCAATCAAAAAGTGCGGTCGAATTTTCTTCTATTTTTAATCCTATTTCTTCCCAAACTTCTCGAATTGCTGTTTCTCTTGGTGTTTCATTGGTTTCCAATGTCCCCGTAACAGATTGCCAAAAAGTAGAATCGTCTTGACGTTGAAGCATAAGAACACGATTCGTGCTTTCCGCATAAATTACCACGAGAACCGATTGATTATTTTTATATTTCAAGCTCGTCATCTACATAATTGAGAATGGGCAGCATCATACCTTTTCTACTAAAAACTTTCAAAAAAATTACCGCACTTTAAAACTAAAGTGCGGTAATTTTCTTATTAACAACTGATTTACCCAATTAGCTTATCAAATAACCAGTTAAAAAAACCAGATTCTGAAGCAATAAATAATCCTGCAAAGGCTGTTAAGTAGAATAACCCAATAAGGGATAACCATAATAATCCGCCTTTCACACTGTGCTTCGCATGCTTAGTCAGAGATAAATTCAACCAAGCAAAAATTGGAGCAGAAACAAATGAAGCAATCATCGCAAATTTCAGCATTGGCCCAACGGCATTATTAAAATAGAAAATAATCGCTAAACCCGACAATGCAGCCAAAATCATGCCGATGTTTAAAACTCTTACTGAGCTTTCTTGTTTACCGAACAAAATACGTAATGCTTCAACATTGGTACGTGAATACCCATCAATTACTGTAATTGTTGTACCAAACATGCACATAAATGCAATCACAGCAATCAATAAACGAGACCATTCACCGATAGTACTTGCATACATATTGATGAGTTGTGCGATATATTTTCCACCCACCATCTCTACGGTTTCTGGCGAACCATATTGTACCAATGCGCCAAGAGCTAAGAAGACAACGGCTAAAATAGCTGTACCAATGTAACCCACGTTGAAGTCAAACAAACCGTCTTGATAAGAGACTTTGGTTAAACGACGTTTTGCTACCACCCACATTGAGTTAATTGCAGAAATTTCAATTGGTGCGGGCATCCAGCCCATCAACGCGACTAAAAACGCTAACTTGCTTAATTCCCATGGAGAAGGCGCGACAAAATCAGGTGAGGCTACACCATGGATACCATTACGCATAAAGGCGATCACTACGGCGCTCACGGTGGTTACCGTTAAAGCAATCATGATAATTTTCGATAAGCTATCTAATAGACGGTATTTCCCTAACAATAAAATGCCGGTTGTCACAAGAATCACTAATGAGCTCAATACTGGCATCGGTAATGGGATTGGCGTAATGAAGGTTAAAATTGCGGCCGTTAATAATCCTACTGCCGCAGTATTAATCACAGTCGCAAAAATGTTTAAAGCAAGGAATAACCAAAGATAGAATTTCCCTTTTTGACGGTAACCTTCTAACAAGGTATTACCCGTATCTAAGGTATATTGAACACCGAAACGGAAGAAAGGATATTTGAATAAATTGGCAAGAATAACAATGCTCACTAATTCCCAGCCATAAATCGCACCGGCTTGGGTGGATGCAATAATATGTGAACCACCAACAGCCGCTGATGCCATCACGATTCCAGGGCCTAAGGCTGAGAATTTACTCGCCCACGTTGATTTTTCTACTGGAGTTGAAACTTCACTCATAAAATTTTCTCTTATAAATTGACCATAAACCGAAAAAGGTCTTATTTATAATAGAATTTTATTCTTGAGTAAAGTAAATAAAATCCATTTGAAAGCCTTAGTGAAAAAATAAAAATCTAATTATTCCAATATTTCAGAATATAACTTCAAAACAAATAAACTTTGCCCGTATTCATACCAAAAAACTGATGTCTTTAAGTGAATAAAATTTTTTCAACAAAAAGAAAGTGCGGTCAAAATTGACCGCGCCTTATTATAAATTTTAAACTTATTCAGCTTTCGCAACCTGAATACTCAACTCAGCCAATGCCTGCGGATTCGCAAAACTTGGCGCTTCGGTCATTAAACAAGCTGCTGCTGTTGTTTTCGGGAATGCAATCACATCACGGATATTTTCAGTGCCCGTTAAAAGCATGGTTAAACGGTCTAAACCAAATGCTAAACCTGCATGTGGCGGTGTACCGAATTTTAATGCATCTAACAAGAAGCCGAATTTTTCACGTTGTTCTTGTTCATTGATACCAAGAATGCGGAATACGGTTTGTTGCATTTTCGGATCGAAAATACGGACAGAACCACCACCTACTTCATAGCCGTTAATAACCATATCGTAAGCATTTGCTACCGCACTTGTCGGATCTGCTTCTAATTGCTCTGGTGTAAAATCTTTTGGTGAAGTGAATGGATGGTGCATTGCTGCAAGATTACCCTCTTCATCACGTTCAAACATTGGGAAATCAATCACCCAAAGCGGTTGCCATTCATCTAAACGAGTTAAGCCAAGATCACGACCTAATTTCAAACGCAATGCACCCATTGCATCAGTGGTAGTTTGCCATTTGTCTGCACCGAAGAATAAGATATCGCCGGTTTGAGCTTTCACACGTTCAGCTAAGGCTTTCCATATCTCTTCATTTAAGAATTTCGCAATAGGGCTTTGTACGCCTTCAAGGCCAACATTGATATCGTTTACTTTCGCCCAAGCTAAACCTTTTGCACCGTAAATGCCCACAAATTGTGTATATTCATCAATTTGTTTACGAGTGATTTCAGTACCATTTGGTACACGAATGACTGCCACACGACCGTTTGGATTGTTTGCAGGCTCATTAAATACTTTAAATTCAACGTCTTTAACGATATCTGCCACATCGACTAATTCAAGCGGGTTACGCAAATCCGGTTTATCTGAACCAAAACGAGTCATCGCTTCTTGCCAGGTCATTTGTGGGAATTTACCTAAATCCACACCAATGATGTTTTGCCATAAACCATGTACCATGCGTTCCATGATCGCACGTACTTCTGGCGCAGTTAAGAAAGAAGTTTCCACATCGATTTGAGTAAATTCAGGCTGACGATCTGCACGTAAGTCTTCATCACGGAAACATTTCACGATTTGATAATAACGATCAAAACCAGACATCATTAAAAGCTGTTTGAAAAGCTGTGGTGATTGCGGCAATGCATAGAATTTGCCTTTATGCACACGGCTTGGCACTAAATAGTCACGTGCACCTTCTGGTGTTGCTTTGGTAAGCATTGGGGTTTCGATATCAAGGAAACCATTATCATCCATAAAACGACGCACAAAGCTGGTAATTTTTGCACGGGTTTTCAAACGTTGTGCCATTTCTGGACGACGTAAATCTAAATAACGATATTTTAAACGTTGTTCTTCAGTGTTGTTTTGATTGAAGTCTAGTGGTAAAACGTCAGAAGCATTGTAGATGCGTAATTCTTTCGCTAATACTTCCACTTCACCTGTCGCCATATTTTTATTAATCTGATTATCAGGACGCGCGATCACTTCACCTTTAATTTGAATACAAAATTCATTACGTAAGCCTGAAGCTGCGGTTAATGCCTCTTGATATTTAGGGTCAAAACAAACTTGTACGATACCATCACGATCACGCATATCAATAAAAATTAAACCACCTAAATCGCGACGACGGTGAACCCAACCGTTTAATGTTACCTCTTGTCCAATATGGTTGCGGTTTAATGCACCGCAATAATGTGTACGCATCATTTCTGTATTCCTTTCATTTTTCTAAAAATGGATAATTAACGCGTTGATTATACGGAAAAAGACGGGGCATTTAAATTGAAAAGCGAAATTTATTTGATCCTTTAAAAACTTTCACTAAAATGACCGTAGTTTTTTGCATTTTATCTAAATAAATGCTCTCTCAAGACAACAACAGAATTCAATCATGATGAAAGATACAATTTTTGCCGCCCCGATCGAAAAACTGGGCGATTTTACTTTTGATGAAAGCGTGGCGGAAGTATTTCCCGACATGATCCAACGCTCGATTCCTGGCTATTCCAACATTATCACGGCGATTGGTATGTTAGCTGAACGTTTTGTGACGGCTAACAGCCAAGTCTATGATTTAGGCTGTTCACGTGGTGCAGCAGCCCTTTCTATGCGCCGTAATATAAAACAACCTAATGTAAAAATTATCGGTGTTGATAATTCTCTGCCAATGGTTGAACGCTGCCGCCAGCATGTTGCGGCTTATCATAGTGATGTACCCGTAGAAATTCTTTGCGATGATATTCGTCAAATTGAAATTAAGAACGCCTCAATGGTAGTGCTTAACTTCACATTGCAATTTTTACCACCAGAAGATCGTGTAGCCTTGCTCACAAAAATCTATCACGGTTTAAACCCAAACGGTGTGTTAGTGCTCTCTGAAAAGTTCCGTTTTGAAGATGAAAAAGTGAACGAGCTGCTTATTGACCTGCACCACCAATTCAAACGTGCTAACGGTTACAGTGAGCTTGAAGTGAGCCAAAAACGCACTGCGCTTGAAAATGTGATGCGGACTGACTCGATTAACATCCACAAAGAGCGGTTAAAAAACATCGGATTTTCACACGTAGAATTATGGTTCCAATGCTTTAACTTTGGCTCGATGATTGCGGTGAAATAATCCTAATCCAATCAATCATCTAAAAAATAAGGGCGTATCAAATGCGCCCTTATTTGTCACCAATGCTTTATAACCCTTTAAAATCCTTATCCAATAAACGAGCTAGCAACAAAATACCATCTTTAAAGCGATATTCTGCATATTCCGATTGTGCATAATATTCACCTTTACCTTCCGCAAAGAAATAATCTTGGCTTGGTAATTCAGGTAACCAACCTTTATAGCGAATTGGTAAATAAACATTTGGTGTGCAATGTTTAAAATCTGTTGGTATCTCTGATTGCGCCTCACAAAGTGTCGCGACATGATTTTTATCAAGATGAACAAGTATATAAGCTTTTTTTCCCGAAGGACTTAATTCATCTATACCTGTGGTTTCATTAGATTCAGATGAAAACTGACTTTGCTGCAAGTCAGATAAAATAGCATAATTCAATACCATATAGTCTCCTTGCATTAATGAACGAGGATCCGCGGGAGCAATTTTTAAGACAACAGGCTTACCTGTAGCCAGCACATCTTCAAATTGCTGCACTTTATAATTCACTGCCCCCAATAACGCAATCAAAAATACGCCGACAAGCCCAATCGGTGCTTTAAAAACGGGATAGTTTTCGACCGCACTTTGTGAAGGGGATTTATAACGTGCGCGTAAAAATAAGGTGACGATCGCAAAAATAACAGCAAAACTTACTAACAATACTCCTTTATAGAGCAATGGAATACTCAATTGGTAATAGAATCCACCTAAATAAACAATAAAGGCAAATACCAAAAGACCAAAAAACGCGCGGCTATCCGTCCAATAAATGAGCAATAATAACGCTGTTAAATATAAAATGACGGGTAGTCCAATAAAGCCTAATGCAAACAAGCTTAATGCTAATAAAATTAACACAACTTCTATATGTTTAGCTTTGTTGTGCTTATTCATTAGTGCATAGACAATTAATGGTAATACACAAATAAGTAAATATAAGATATGGTTAACATCAAACTGGAAGTGGGACCAAAATCGTCCACTTAAAACTTGCAGTATATTATTAAGGCTCATAGCGTCTGATAGCATGACATCACTTGAAACATCTGTATCAATAAGACCATAATCTACCAAAGGAAGCATCATATAAGATGGCAAAGAGCTCCATAGAGAGAATAACACCATTCCCCAGGCAATCGGCTTTAAATGAATTCGCTCTGATTGATGAGGTCTCATGCTCCAATAAAAGAAGACGATCGAACTCAGTAGCTGGATTTTATTAAACCATGTGTTATTCAAGCTGTAACTATGGAAATATATATCATAGGAAATTTGCCAATAAACGAGAAGTTGGATAACCAGTAGAATCCTAACCAAAGAATTTGGCATCAATTTGTAGGTAACAATAATAATGACTGAAAAAATCAGTGTGGAAATAAAGATACCGAGATTTGAATCTTCGCTAAATTCATATCCTAATAAAAGAAAAAGATTATCAAATTTAACAAGCAAATAGAATCCTAAAAAACTGTTTGCGATTAGAAAAAATAAACCCGCTAAAATTGTAGTGTATTCATTTTTATCTTTATTTAAGGTAAGTGACCAAGCTATGCCAAATAAAATAATACCAATGATTAATGTACTAGACTCATCTAAACCTAAAGAAAAAAATAGCCAAGCGCCTATCGTCACTACCGCTATCAATAAAGCTATCACCCATAATATTGAAGTCGCCCAATGGGATTTCTTATTATTTGGATGTTCTCGTTTATAGAGTTTCACCAACCAATTGATTGCCATAACAGTAAAAATGAAGCCAATTAATCCTAAAACCAATCCATCTTCGAAAGCTTGAATAAACTCAGAACCCCAAAAGCAATAAGCACCTAGAAAGGCAACAACTGAAATAATTAAATTAATAAAATCAAAGCGGTATTTTTGATATATGTAAAATGCAACCAAAGAAGGAATAGCAATCTGTAAAGAACTGAGTGATGAACGACCAAGCTCACCCCAAACATAAGCATGAAAGTACACATCATAAATTACAGTTAAACCAAATAAACTGGCAAAAGTCAGTACTAAAAATACTTTAGGTAAAATTCGCCAATGTTGATCATGAAAAGTTTTACTGAATAATTCAGATACCACGAGGAATCCAGTATTAATTAGCACGGCATAACCCATTGAGTTATAGGAGTTTTGTTCATTAAATAAATAAAATGTAACATTGGTAGTGGTGGCAAATAATAACGCAGAAGCCACATTCGGAAACAATAATAAAAACGGAAGTTGGCACAGTGTCCAAACAGCAAATAACTGCCATAAATCAGCTCCCGTTTGATAGGTTTGTCCGACTAAGGCAAATAAACCGCCAATTAACACAGAAACAACAAAAAAGATACTATATGTCTTCCACTTTAATTTTTCTTTGGCTTGTCGACGACTTTCTCGAATAAAACAATAAAGGCCTAATACCAGTGTCACCACAAGCAGTGTTTGTAAGCCATAAATTTTGGCTAAATCAGAAAAATAATCTAAATTGGCTGCAATTAACGTGACTACTCCACTCGTTAAAAATCCCACGGTTAATAATAAAAACAGTAAATTTAAATAACGTTGCCAAGAAAGATTAAAAAGGCCAGTTGTATTCATTCATTTTTTCCTTTTTATAAAAATATTCGTATTATCTTAGCATAATAGTCAGGTAAATAAATAACAAAAAAATGTGGCTAAATAATACAATTTAGCCACATTTTAATTTAGGTAAAATAATACTTATTACGCTGCATTCGGCTTATGGAGTAAGGTAAAAGCAATGAAACCAAATCCTAAGAAGCAAGAAACGATCAAGGCATAAAAACCACCATCCCAGCCAAATAAGTCGACCAATTTACCCATTACATAGCCTGCACTCGCAGAACCTAATAAGTAACCGAATAGCCCGGTTAGACCTGTCGCTGTACCTGTTGCAACACGTGGCACAAGGTCTGCCGCTTGAAGCCCGATCATCATTACTGGACCATAAATTAAGAAACCGATAGCTACAAGACAAATATTATCTACGAGTGGATTTCCTTCTGGGTTTTTCCAATAAACAATAATCGCGATTAATACACCGGTTAGGAATAATAACATCGGCGGTGCACGGTGACCTTTGAAGACTTTATCACTCAAATAACCACTAGCAAGCATACCAAAGATACCTGCATATTCGTAAAGGAAATACGCCCAACTTTGTTTGTCTACAGAGAAGTGTTTCACTTCTTTTAGATACGTTGGTGCCCAGTCAATGATGCCATAACGAATGAAATACACAAATACGTTCGCAAGTGCAATCGCCCATAAGAACTTATTATTAATGATGTATTTCATGAAAATATCTTTAGAAGAAAGCGTGTGAGCCGATTCGACTTTCTCTACGATTTTTTCACCTTTCCATTCATCTACCGGTGGTAACCCTTGTGATTCTGGAGTATCGCGCATTAAATAGAACATGATGAATGCCAATACAATCGCGATTAAGGCTGGTAAATAGAATAAAGATTGCCATACGCCGAAAATCGATAAACCGAGGATCGCTAATGGACCAATTAAACCACCACCTAAGTTATGCGATACGTTCCACCAGCTCCACCAAACACCACGTTCAGAAACCGAGAACCAGTTGGTCATTGTTTTTGCACCTGGTGGATATCCCATTCCTTGGAACCAGCCATTTAATGCAGCTAACACAATCATCAATGGAATAGAAGAAAGCACGCCTGGTACTAAACCGAAAATTAAGCTCACTAATGCAGAACCTAATAAACCAATAGTAATAAAATATTTAGGATTACTTCGGTCAGAAATATTCCCCATAATGAACTTACTAAAACCGTAAGCCAGTGATAACGCTACCCCAACTGTACCTAAATCAGCTTTAGTAAAGCCATATTCATCAATAAGATAAGGAATTGCTAAAGAAAAGTTTTTGCGGATAAGATAATAAGCCGCATACCCGATAAATACTCCAGCAAATACCTGCCAACGTAATTTTTTATACTCGGCATCTGTTCTAGAACTTTCAATTCTTGGTGCTGGAGGAGATGCTTTTAAGAATGAAAACATCTTTGTTCTCCTATAATAATTTACAACTTGTCGTATCCTTGTAATAGCTAGGCCACTACAACGAGAAACAGATTACCAAAGCCGAATATGAAACAGAGCTCCGACCACTCCAAATGATTAGTTCATTTTCGTTATTTAAACGACTCTAATTTCTGGGATAAATTACGTCCTAAGTCTATTTAAAAATTTCTATGTTATAATACCGACCAACCCAATAAAAAAAGGATAATAAGATGAGAATTTTACACACCATGCTTCGAGTGGGTGATTTAGACCGCTCTATTAAATTTTATCAAGACGTTTTAGGTATGCGTTTATTACGCACAAGTGAAAACCCTGAGTATAAATATTCACTGGCCTTTTTAGGTTACGAGGATGGTGAGAGTGCAACTGAAATTGAATTAACATACAACTGGGGCGTGACTGAATATGATCTTGGTAATGCTTACGGTCATATTGCTATTGGTGTAGATGATATTTACGCAACTTGTGAAGCGGTACGTGCTAATGGCGGTAAAGTAACTCGCGAAGCTGGCCCTGTTAAAGGTGGCACAACCGTGATTGCATTCGTTGAAGATCCAGATGGTTATAAGATCGAGTTTATCGAAAATAAAAGTGCAAAATCAGCTTTAGGGAATTAAGGAATACATTGTGTCAGATACACCTGAAATTCCTTATCACCACCAATTAAAAAATCGGTTTCGCGGCTACTTTCCTGTCATTATTGATGTGGAAACGGCTGGGTTTGATGCCAAAAAAGATGCGCTTTTAGAACTTGCGGCAATCACCTTAAAAATGGATGAGAATGGCAATTTACACCCCGATCAAAAATGCCATTTTCATATTGAGCCATTTGAAGGTGCGAATATTAATCCGGAATCACTCAAATTTAACGGGATTGATATTCACAATCCATTGCGAGGTGCCGTATCTGAATTAGATGCCATCACAGGATTGTTCCAAATGGTGCGTCGAGGACAAAAAGATTCTGAATGTCAGCGTTCTATTATCGTGGCACATAATGCGGCTTTTGACCAAAGCTTCGTGATGGCTGCTGCTGAACGTACGGGTGTAAAACGTAATCCATTCCACCCTTTCGGGATGTTTGATACCGCAACACTTGCCGGTTTTATGTTTGGACAAACAGTGCTCGTCAAAGCATGCCAAGCAGCAAAAATTCCTTTTGATGGTAAACAAGCACACTCTGCGCTATATGACACCGAACGCACTGCGGAATTATTCTGCTATATGGTCAATCACTTAAAAGATCTTGGTGGTTTCCCGCATATTGCTCAAACCGATGAAACGGGAAAAACTACTGAAAATCAGACCGCACTTTAATTTTCAAAATTTTTTAGAAAAAAGACTTGCAATCGTTTTCGGTTTACCGTATTTTAAAAACCAATTCAATTTAGTTATCTAAATAAGAGAGTTTCAAATGAACTTTATCCTTCGTCACCATCATCGCCATTCAACTGAATAATCTTTCAGGCTGTTGGCGTGCTTGGAAGATTTCTTCCGAGCTGACAAGATAAAGATCAAAAAATCTTACCCCTCGGAAGGCAACTTTCGAGGGGTTTTGTTTTATTATCAATTTACAGGAGTTTATTACTATGCGACATCTAACCTTAAATCAATTTTCTTTTATGCGACCTTTTTCTTTTAATTAATCAATAAGGAACAACAATATGCTATCGAATCCCGTTGTTATTTCAATTGTCGTGCTACTGGCGTTAAGCCTACTGCGCGTGAACGTGGTTATCGCACTTGTGATTTCTGCCCTTACAGCTGGCTTATGCGGAGACCTAGGTTTAAGCAAAACCATTGAGGCTTTCACTGGCGGCTTAGGTGGTGGTGCTGAAGTCGCGATGAACTATGCGATGCTCGGTGCATTTGCCATTGCGATTTCAAAATCTGGCATCACTGATTTGCTTGCCTACAAAATTATTACCCGAATGAACAAAACACCAACTGATAAAAATTTAGCGTGGTTTAAATATATGCTGCTTGGTATTTTGCTTTTATTCGCCATTTCATCCCAAAACTTGCTCCCAGTGCACATTGCATTTATCCCGATTGTAGTGCCACCTTTACTTTCTATTTTTAACCGTTTAAAAATCGATCGTCGTGCAGTCGCTTGCATTATTACCTTCGGTTTAACAGCAACCTATATGATCTTACCGGTTGGTTTCGGGAAAATCTTTATCGAAAGCATTTTAGTAAAAAATATCAATCTGGCTGGTGCTCCACTCGGTTTACAAACCAGTGTTGGTGAAGTTTCTTTTGCTATGCTTATCCCTGTTATTGGTATGATTCTTGGTTTACTCACTGCCGTATTTGTTACCTATCGCAAACCGCGCGAGTATGTTGTGACAACGGCAGAACCAACTACAAGTGAAATTAAACAACACATTGCGAACATTAAACCGATTCAAATTACCGCAAGTGCGGTCGCCATTGTCGCGACTTTTGCCACACAGCTTTTCACAAGTTCAACTATCATTGGTGGTTTAGTCGGTTTAGTCATTTTCGGTGCTTTTGGTATTTTCAAACTCAAAGAAAGTAACGATATTTTCCAACAAGGTTTACGCTTAATGGCGATGATCGGCTTTGTGATGATTGCAGCTTCTGGTTTCGCTAATGTCATTAATTCAACAAGTGGCGTGAAAGAGTTAGTTGATGCACTTTCAACGGGTGTGATTCAAAGCAAAGGCGTTGCGGCATTCTTAATGTTACTCGTTGGCTTATTGATTACTATGGGTATTGGCTCTTCTTTCTCAACCGTGCCAATTATCACCTCAATTTATGTACCACTTTGTCTCTCTTTTGGTTTCTCACCACTTGCGACAGTGTCTATCGTAGGTGTAGCAGCAGCATTAGGGGATGCGGGTTCACCGGCTTCAGACTCAACACTTGGTCCAACATCCGGTTTGAATATGGATGGTAAACACGACCACATTTGGGATTCTGTTGTGCCGACCTTTATTCACTACAACATTCCATTATTAGCATTCGGTTGGATTGCAGCCATGACCCTTTAATCGTTATAATCCCTGCATTCATTATGCAGGGATTTTTTTATGTCTATTCAATCATTACTCAATACGCTCGAACAAAAAGTACAGCAACTAACTCAAGCCTATCAAGCTGACTCTGATAAAAAAATCAACGCTAAATTCAACCGCACTTTATTTACTGAAGATTTTGAAACCGTCGGCTTTTATCTCAAAGAAATCCAACAAAGCTTAACGAAGCTATGTAGCCTACCCTATCAAAATGAAGAACAAATCGTATTTATGGCTGAACATCTTTTAGGGCAATGTACCGCATTAACTGAAGCCATGAATCGTAAGCATAAAAAAGCTATTCAACCGAAAAAAACGGAACAACCAGTTACAAGCAGTAAATCACAACATAGCATTCATCAACTTCCGCCAAGAGAGCGTCTAGAAAAATATTATGAAGCCTTGCAGCAACTCACGGAAAAATACGAAGAAGCTAAAGCACAAGCGAATACGGCTCAAACAGATATTCAACGAGATATGCATAAGCAAACTGCATCGATTTATTCAACTCGTCGTCAAAAATGCTTAGAGGCAATTGAGACCTTAGAAGAATACCTTGCCTTTAAAGAAGCCCAAGAAAGTGCGGTCAAAAAATAAGATCTTTTTGAAATAGAGTGAAAAGCAAAAATCCCTAAATCTTTCGACTTAGGGATTTTTTGAATTTGATGGCGGAGGAAGTGAGATTCGAACTCACGGAGGGCGTAAACCCTCGCCGGTTTTCAAGACCGGTGCCTTCAACCACTCGACCATTCCTCCGTGATTTAAGCGAGATGAATAATACGTTTTTTCCCCCACCCCGTCAAGCAAGAAAATAAAAAAATTATCTGACTGACTACTTTTAAATCACTATGTTTTAAAAATACACAAAATAAAAAACGGAACCTACTGGCTCCGTCTTTATGATTAAGATATTACTCTGCTTTCGCTTGTGTCGGTTCAGAATAAATATGACTAATTGCACTATGATGGCCTGCCGCGCCTTTACCATTAAAGTAATAACGAGACTCAGTCCATTCTACAATTGGGAATGGCTTAGACGCTTCATCTGGTGCTTTGGCTAATGTCATGGCTGCTTTTGTATGTGGTACGGCTGAAATCGTACCTGCACGACCAGTAAACACATAAGAACGAACAAACTCAGCTTTTTCTTGAGGTTCAACTTCTGTCGTTGCGACTTGAGCTACAGGTTCTGATTTATGATGCAAGCGTTCTAATGATTCTTGCACTTTCTGTTGAACCGCTTCATTTGCCGGTTGAGTAATGAAATCTAACGCAGGTTGTGCTTCAACTGATTTCTCTTCCACAACAATACCTGTTGCCGGTGTTATCACACCTTTTTTCGTTTTTTCTTGCTCAAGCAACTCATCCACCGATAAGAAATTATTTTCTTTCGGTGCATTCACCGCAGAATAATCGATGCATACTTTACCGCTTGCTAATTCTGGTGAAGCCACTGCCGCAAATAATGGCATTGGGGACTTCACTTCATTACGACGACGGCGTTGATTATTCGATGCACGTAAATGACGAGGTGTACGACGTTGACGTTCTTGACGTGGTTTATCTTCTGTATTATCTACAGCGTTATTTTCAACCTCTTCATTTTTAATCGCTGGAACTTCAACTGCTTCAATCACATTCTCATTGGTGTTATTCGCATTGTCATCAATACGAACGCGTTTACGTAAATCACGACGTTGACGACGTTCAGCTACAGGTTTCTCTGCTTTTTCTTCTTGACGATTATCATCAGAAACATTCGCTAAATTAACTGAACTTTCAGCAATAACCTCTTCATTAACGTTGCGGCGATTACGACGATTATTCACACGCTCACGAGTTGGACGTGTATTTTCTTCGTCTGTATTTTTCGCATTATCGTTGTTTTCATTGCGAGAACGACGATTATTACGACGATCTTGATTGCGACGATTATTACGATTGCCATTGCGATTATTACGATTGTTTTGGTTTTTCTCTTCTTCTTTTGGTCCAGAAGCGAATAAACCTTTAATTGCAGCAACAATTTTTGCAAACAGTGAAGGACCTTCTGATTTGCGCTCAACTGGTGCAGGCGCTGCCGTTGGGATCGATAGCGATACCGCAGCACTTTCCATCACTTGCTCAGAGGTTACTGCTGCAGTTTCGATATTGCGAGAAACAAGAGACTCTTCTGGTACAAATGTATCGTCTTGTGCATCATGGAATTTGGTTAAGTTATAGCTTAATTCATTTAGCTCTTCACCTTCACGAACACGGAATACGCTGAAATGTGGCGTTTCCATTGCTTCATTTGGCACCACGATAATATCTACATCATGACGTTTTTCGATGCTATGAACGGCTTTACGTTTTTCGTTAAGTAAGTAAGACGCAATTTGTACAGGCACGATAGTGTGTACTTGTTTGGTATTTTCTTTTAACGCTTCTTCTTCGATTAAACGTAAGATTGAAAGTGATAAGCTTTCGTTATCACGCACTTTACCTGTACCTTGACAGCGTGGGCAAACATGGTGAGAAGACTCACCTAATGATGGGCTTAAACGCTGACGTGACATTTCCAACAAGCCGAAGCGAGAAATACGGCTGATTTGAATACGTGCACGGTCTTGACGCACGGCATCACGGATACGGTTTTCTACTTCACGCTGGTGACGAACAGGTGTCATATCAATGAAATCGATAACCACTAACCCACCTAAGTCACGTAAACGTAATTGACGAGCAATTTCATCCGCTGCTTCAAGGTTGGTATTTAATGCGGTTTCTTCAATATCGCCACCACGAGTTGAACGCGCCGAGTTGATATCGATCGCTGTTAATGCTTCTGTCACATCAATGACAATCGAACCACCAGAAGGTAAACGCACTTCACGTTGGAAGGCTGATTCAATTTGTGACTCAATTTGGTAGTGGCTAAATAGCGGCACTTCGCCTTGATACAATTTCACACGATTGATGAAATCTGGACGTACAAGTTTGATGTGTGCTTTCGCTTTTTCAAATACTTTCGGACTATCAATTAAGATCTCACCGATATCTCGACGCAAGTAATCACGGATCGCACGAACGATCACATCACTTTCTTGGTGAATTAAGAACGGAGCTGGACGGCTTTGTGAAGCTTGTTTAATTGCTTCCCAATGATGTAAAAGTACTTTCAAGTCCCACTGTAATTCTTCTGGTGATTTACCCACACCCGCTGTACGCACGATTAGACCAACGCCTTCAGGCACATCTAAAGAACTCAATGCTTCTTTTAATTCGATACGTTCATCGCCTTCAATACGGCGAGAGATACCACCTGCACGTGGATTGTTTGGCATAATCACCAAATAACTACCTGCAAGGGAAACAAAAGTGGTTAAGGCAGCGCCTTTATTGCCGCGTTCTTCTTTGTTCACCTGAACGATCACTTCTTGGCCCTCGGTCAAAATATCACGGATATTTGGACGACCTTGGAACACATAATCAGCAGGGAAATACTCGCGGGCAATTTCTTTCAAAGGAAGGAAGCCATGGCGCTCGGCACCATAATCCACAAAGGCTGCTTCTAAACTCGGCTCTACGCGAGTGATTTTCCCTTTGTAAATATTGGCTTTTTTCTGTTCATGACCCGGACTTTCAATGTCCAAGTCGAATAAACGCTGGCCATCGACCAACGCAACGCGCAACTCTTCTTTTTGAGTCGCATTGATTAACATTCTTTTCATTGTCAATTTCTCGTTTGAATTATCTAAAATACCTTGAAAATTAACCGCACTTTACAGATTTACTAACCTTAGCCATCGACCTCGTGTTTCTCGCGAACAGTCAATCTCACGACTGTGTGTTGCTGGGTGCATTGATAGCATACTCAATTGTTATCTAAGACAATTTTCGTAAAACAATGCGATGTGTTAATTACGCATTGCAAGGAAGCGTCAACCTTCAAGAAAAACATGTTGATTCTCAATGTCTTATGCCATTTGCCGCATTGAGTTTTGACCAACATACAAAATTGCTTTCTAAATGCCAAATTTGAGGCGTAGAAAGACGCTCTATTATCCACATTCGGGGCTAAATTAGCAAGGCATTCTTGCTATTATCGCTAAGGATATTGTGATATGATTCTGCCCAATTTTTAAAGGACAGATTCAATGGCTGAAAAACAAGAAAAAATCATCAATCAATCCGTCAAAATGCTCACTATTTCTGAGGATGAAGCAGGACAACGCATTGATAATTATTTATTGGCAAAATTAAAAGGTATACCAAAAAGTTTGATTTATCGCATTCTGCGCAAAGGCGAAGTACGAGTGAACAAAGGACGAATCAAACCTGAATATAAATTGCAAAATGGTGATGTGGTACGTGTGCCACCTGTTCGTGTTTCTGAAAAAAATACTGCGCCAATTTCTAAAAACTTGAATAAAGTGGCCTCCCTTGAAAGCCATATTATTTTTGAAGATGACTGTTTATTAGTATTGAACAAACCTTCCGGCATCGCAGTTCATGGCGGGAGTGGTTTGAATTTTGGTGTGATTGAAGCCTTGCGTGCATTACGTCCTGAAGCCCGCTTTTTAGAATTAGTTCACCGTTTAGACAGAGATACATCCGGCCTTTTATTAGTGGCAAAGAAACGCTCTGCCTTACGCAACTTACACGAACAACTTCGTGTTAAAACGGTACAAAAAGATTATCTCGCGCTCGTGCGTGGACAATGGCAATCTCATGTAAAAGTCGTGCAAGCCCCTTTATTAAAAAATGAACTCGCCAGTGGTGAACGCATCGTTAAAGTCAGTGAGCAAGGTAAACCTTCAGAAACGCGATTTGCTATCGAAGAACGCTATCAAAATGCGACCTTAGTGAAAGCATCCCCTGTAACGGGACGAACTCATCAGATCCGAGTTCATACTCAATATGCAGGCCACCCAATTGCATTAGATGATAAATACGGTGATAAAGAATTCGATAAATATATGCAAGATATCGGGCTTAATCGCTTGTTTTTACATGCGTTTTCTATTCGCTTTGTGCACCCTAAAACGGGTGAAACATTACGCCTCAATGCGCAACTAGACGAAAAAATGAAAGCAATTCTGAAAAAACTGCGTGAAAGCAAAGAGATAAACCCATAGACAAGAAAAATGTTTATTGTTATATTTGATGACGGAGACAACTCGTTTCTATCATTAATTAACATATAACAACAAAGGATAGCAAAATGGCAAAAGGACAATCATTACAAGATCCTTATTTGAATGCGTTACGCCGTGAACGTATTCCTGTTTCGATTTATCTCGTTAATGGGATTAAATTACAGGGTCAAATCGAATCATTCGACCAATTCGTGATTTTATTAAAAAACACGGTTAATCAAATGGTGTACAAACACGCAATTTCGACTGTGGTTCCAGCACGTTCTGTTTCTCACCACAATAATAATGGCGGTCATCATGCAGCACAAACTTCTGATGCTGTAGCGGAAGTAGAAACACAAGCAGAATAATTCTGTTCAATGAACGATTTCATCAATTTAAGTGCGGTTGAAAATTCACCTGAAATTTCAACCGCACTTTCGTCATCTAAAACAGTCGACAATAGCCAACCGACAAAAGATAAAGCTGTCGTCGTGCATGTTTTCTTTTCTCAAAATAAAAACATTGAAGATCTACAAGAATTCCAACTTTTAGCGGAATCTGCCAATGTTGAGATTTTACAAATCATCACCACAAGCCGTGCCACGCCACAAGCGAAATATTTTATCGGTGAGGGGAAAGCACAAGAAATTGCTGATGCAGTGAAAGCCTTAGATGCCGATGTTGTTTTGGTGAATCATCAATTAACGCCCGCTCAAACCCGTAATTTAGAAAGCATTTGCCAATGTCGTGTAGTAGATCGCACTGGGGTGATTTTAGATATCTTTGCCCAACGAGCCCGCTCGCACGAAGGGAAATTGCAAGTTGAATTAGCTCAGCTTAAGCATTTATCCACTCGATTAGTCCGCCGAAAAACAGGCTTAGATCAGCAAAAAGGTGCGGTAGGATTGCGTGGCCCTGGCGAAACGCAGTTAGAAACGGATCGCCGTTTAATCAAGGTTCGTATCGCACAGTTGCAAAATCGTTTGGCGAAAGTCGAAAAACAACGCAATCAAAATCGCCAAACACGACAAAAAGCGGATATTCCGACCATTTCCTTAGTAGGCTACACCAATGCGGGGAAATCGACACTCTTCAATTTCATCACGCAAGCCAATGTCTATGCGGCAGATCAGCTTTTTGCCACCCTCGATCCCACATTAAGACGTTTGCAAATTCAAGATGTTGGCACAGTGATTCTCGCCGATACCGTTGGTTTCGTTCGCCAACTTCCCCATGATTTAGTTTCCGCTTTTAAATCTACCTTGCAAGAAACGGTAGAAGCCAGTTTGTTATTGCATGTCATTGATGCAGCAGACGCTCGAAAGATCGAAAATATTGAAGCCGTGAATTTAGTGTTGGAAGAAATTAAGGCTGACAAAGTACCAGTATTGCTGGTATATAACAAAATTGATTTATTGGAAAATGTGGTACCCCATATTGAATATGATGACGAGAATAAGCCCGTTGCCGTTTACCTTTCCGCACATTCAGGTGAAGGATTAGATCTACTGCTTGAAGCCATTAAAGTGCGGTTGAAAAATGAGATACTTTCTTTCACCCTCACGCTGCTCCCACAAGAGGGCAAAATCCGCCATGCGCTCTATCAATTAGATAGCATTCGTCACGAGCAAATTTCAGATGAAGGTGAATTTATCCTCAATGTACAAATTGATAAAGTCGAATGGCTCAAACTTCATAAACAATTCCCTAAACTGTCAGAAATTATTTACTAATACCGTATTGTTTTAATTTATTGGCAATCGCCGTGTGTGATACGCCTAATCGTTGCGCCAATTTTCGCGTACTTGGATACTGAGCATAAAATGCACGCAATACTCTCGCCTCATATTGTCCCATGATCTCATCCAGCGTTTGCTCACCAAAATCATCTACAGAAATGACCGCACTTTGTACGGGTTTTAAATTTAAACTTTCAATATCAAGCTGGTTATTTTTTGCTAAAGAACAGGCGCGATACAAGACATTGTATAGTTCTCGCACATTACCTTGCCAAGGCTGCCCTTTTAAATAATTCAGAAAATCAGCACTATATTGCGGTATTGAAATCTTAAGCTGTGTGCTAATTTCTTGTAAAAAACCTTCCGTTAAAGGCTGAATGTCTTCTACTCGCTCACGCAAGGGGGGAACATTTAGCGCCAAAACATTTAAGCGATGAAATAAATCACTGCGCAATTTCCCTTGTTCTAACAGCTTTTCCATCGGTTCTTGTGAAGTACAAATCACTCGAACATTTGCATGATGTTCTTTTTCTTCACCCACTCGACGGAAAGAACCATCAGTTAAAAAACGCAATAATTTTGCCTGTAAACTTAATGAAAGCTCGGCAATACCATCCAGTAACACAGTGCCTTCGTTAGCATATTCAAAAAAACCGATAGTTTCACTGTCACCCACTTTCCGCCCAAACATTTCACTTTCCGCATCTTCATCCGGTAAGCCTGCACAGTTTACAGCAATGAACTTTTTCTCACGACGTAAGCTAGCAAAATGGCAAGCTTTTGCTAATAAGTCTTTACCTGTACCTGTTTCACCTTGAATTAAAAGCGGCACATCAAACATCGCAAAACGTTGTGCATTTTCGACCGCACTTTTCATGGAAAGGCTTTGAGTGACAAAGCAAGAGAAAGGATCTTGTGGATTAAATGTCAGCATAAAATAAGCTCAATTTTATTGAATGATGCCGATATGATAGGAAGTTTATTGATATGTGTAAAGATAAATTTACATATAAAAAGGGCAATCCTTGACTGCCCTTTTTCATGATTTTTTGTATTATTTTTTCACTGCACGCTCAAGTTCTTGTGCGATGATTTCCATGCTTTCTAAACCACCAAACGCAAGATACCAATTGGCTGCATCAAGATACACAATGTGTCCATCTTTATACGCTTTGGTTTGTTTGATGATATCGTTATCCAATACTTTTTGTGCATTGTTGGCTTTTTCTGTAATGGCTGCTGTACGATCCACTACGAGTAAAAAGTCTGGATTTTTTTCTAAAATATATTCAAAACCAACACTTTGTCCGTGCGTAGATGATTTGATGCTGTCATCAATCGGTTTAAAACCAAATTTTTGATACACCATGCCATAGCGAGAGCCATCACCAAAGGCACTGATTTTACTTTCATTAACCAATACCAATAAAGCTGTTTTGTCTTTCGCATCTTTGGCGACTTGGTCAACCTTACTTTCCAATGCTGAAAGTTTTTCTTTCGCAACATTTTCTTTGCCAAAGATCTGACCAAGTGCGGTCACATTTTGTTGAAAACTCGGGTAGTAATTGTTGTAGTCATTTTCAACATTAAACACTGGCGCAATTTCTTTAAATTTGTCGATCATTTTTTCTTGACGTTTAGACGCAATGATCAAATCCGGATTGAGTTCGTTGATTTGCTCCAATGATTGTTCTTTCAAATCACCGACATTCTTATATTTTTTGTCTGCAAATTCAGAAAGGTAACTTGGAATTTTTCCGCTTTGTGGGAAGCCCACAATTTTATCTTGCACACCTAATGCACGAAGCGTATCTGCCGCCCCAAAATCAAGCACAATGACACGCTGTGGATTTTGTGGCACAACCTGTTTTCCAGCGGCATTTTCAACGGTAATATCCGCCGCTTGTGCAATACCAGCAAATGCAAAGAGTGAAAGCGCTAAAGTTGATAATGTTTTTTTCATGAAGATTTCCTTATTTATCTAAAATAAACGGCAATTTTATGGTCGTCGATATCCTGAATAGGTATCGCCATATCATAAATATCTTGTAACACGGGCGATTGCATAATGTGGTTAACTTCACCTTGGTGGACTAATTTTCCATTTTTCATAGCAACAATGTAGTCTGAATAACAAGAGGCAAAATTAATATCGTGAATCACAATCACCACGGTTTTGTTGAGTTCTGTCGCTAATTTACGCAAAACTTGCATGATCTGCACTGAATGTTTCATATCCAGATTATTTAAGGGCTCATCCAACAAAATATAATCCGTATCTTGTGCCAGTGTCATCGCAATATAAGCGCGTTGTCGCTGCCCGCCACTTAAACTATCGATATATTGATGACGAATATCATCTAAATTCATATAGGCAATAGCATTATCAATAAAAGTGCGGTCATTTTGGGTTAAGTTTCCTTTGCAATAAGGAAAACGACCAAAAGCGACTAAATCTTCAATGGTTAGACGTAAATTAATGTTGTTAGTTTGTTTTAAGATCGCCAGTCGTTTTGCGATATCGCAACTTTTTTTGCGGTTGAGTAATTCACCATTGAGGTAGATCTCGCCGCTATCCGCATTCAACAAACGACTCATAATAGATAGTACGGTACTCTTCCCCGCGCCATTCGGCCCGATAAAAGACGTAATTTTCCCCGTAGGAATGGTAACGGACACATCATCCACCACCTTTTTGCTTCCGTAACTTTTAGTAATATTGCGAATTTCTATTGCCATTTTTTGTTTGCTCTTAATAACAAATAAATAAAATACACGCCACCGACAAAATTAACAATGATGCTTAATGTCGTGCGGAACGTAAAAATATGGGTCACTAATAATTGCCCTAAAACCAAGGTTATGATGGAAATTAACATCGCAGCAGGAATGAGGACTTTGTGGCGATAATCTCGAATAAATTCAAAGGTCACATTCATCACCAATAGCCCAAGGAACGTAAGTGGGCCAACAAGTGCGGTCGACACTGACGTTAAAATTGCCACGAGAATTAATAGGACTTTTAAGGTCTTTTGGTAATCAATCCCTAAGTTAATGGCATTTTCTCGTCCTAATGCCAACACATCAAAGCAATGCCAATATCTTAAACTGAAAACAATCGTCGCCACTAAAATGGCTAATGCGACCCACAAGATTTGAGTATTGATTCGATTGAAACTGGCAAAGCCAATATCTTGTGCGATCTGGAATTCATTTGGGTCAATCAACACTTCCATAAACGTTGTTAAGCTACCAAAGAAGGTGCCGAAAATAATCCCGACAAGCAACAAGAAGAAAATATTTTGGTTCTCTTTCTTAAATAGGAAGTGATAAAGCACTAATGAAAAGGCCATCATTAATCCCGTACACAAGACAAACAATGCAATAGAATTCATGGAAAGCAATGTGCTTGAACCGAAAAGGAAAATAATCGTCGTTTGAATTAGCAAATACAACGAATCTAACCCTAAAATACTCGGCGTGAGAATTCGGTTATTCACGACCGTTTGGAAAATCATCGTAGCAAGTGCAATTGCCGCGCCTGTAATGACAATCGCAATTAATGATAAGGCACGATTTTCCAAGGCATATTGCCAACGGTTTGGTAAGTTGTAGCCTAAATAAAGTGCAAGAGAAACAATGGCTAACAACGACAATATAATCAGTTGAGAAGAAGATTTCTTAGCCATTTCTATACCGTTTTAATAATAAAAATAAGAAGATACCACTGCCAAATACACCAACCACGGCATTAATGGAAATCTCATAAGGATAAATCACACTTCGACCTAAAATATCGCAGAATAAAACAAATACAGCGCCTAACAAGGCGGTATGAGATAGCACTTTCTTCAAGTTATCCCCTAAATAAAGCGTGACGATATTCGGAATAATTAACCCCAAGAAAGGGATCACGCCAACAGACACGATAATAATCGAAGACACCACCGCCACAATGAGCAAACCGAGATAAAGGACTTGGTTATAATTTAGACCTAGATTAACCGCAAAATCTTTTCCCATCCCAACAATAGAAAAACGATGCGCAAATAAATAAGCCACGATGAGTGTAGGAATACTAAAATACAACAATTCATAACGACCAGACATTACAAGAGAAAAATCCCCTTGTAGCCACCCAGATAAGTTTTGCAATAAATCTTCTTTGTAAGCGATAAAAGCAGTAATTGAACTGATGATATTACCAAACATAATCCCCACTAAAGGCACAAAAATCGTGTCCTTGAATTTCAAACGGGACAGAATCGTCATAAATAACAATGTGCCAAGGAAAGATACGATGACCGCAATGGTGGTTTTTAACAACATTGAAGCCGTTGGGAAAAACAGCATCGCCATTAAAATGCCTAATCTTGCACTGTCCATGGTGCCCGCGGTGGTAGGCGAAACAAATCGGTTTCGGCTGAGTTGCTGCATCACTAAGCCACAAATACTTAAGGATGCACCCGCAATCAAGATACTGATTAAACGAGGCACTCGACTGATAAAAAATATCTGCCATTGATTACCTTCAAAATTCAGTAACCCTTGCAGATTAACAGTACTTACCCCGAGAAAAAGTGAAACAAAGGAAAGCACGATCAAAAGAAAAATCAGATAACGTCGCTTAATCATAAAAATGAGAATAATTCTAAAATGCAAAAAGGATAGCATATTGATAGAAGAGAGAAAAGATGAAGTGCAGTCAGTTTTCAGTTAATTTTTAGACATACAAAAATGCGGTCAAATTTGACCGCACTTTATTCACTATAATTTTAACGTTATTTCCACTTCTTTTGCACGGATTAAGAATTGTTTACGTTCTGCTGTTGCCATTCCGCTACTGGTACCCGGCAACTTCACTGTAAGCGGGTTTACTGCACGATCATTTATATGGAATTCATAGTGTAAATGAGGCCCCGTTGAGATACCTGTATTTCCTGTTAATGCAATACGCTCCCCTTTCTTCACCATTTGCCCCGCTCTGACTAAAGCTCGGCTTAAATGCATATAAACCGTTTGATATTCCCGACCATGACGTATCACTATATAACGTCCCGCACCACCTGCTTGATAAGCCACTTTTTCCACTAAGCCTTCTGCTGGCGCAATAACTGGTGTGCCTGGTGCTACGGCAAAATCTACCCCTTTATGTGGACGAACACGTCCCGTTACCGGATGGCGGCGATTTGGGTTAAATGGGGAAGAAATACGCGCTTGACGTTGTAATGGATAACGAGCAAAGCCTTTACCAAGAGTTTCACCTTGTTTATCGTAATAACGGCCATTCGCCGCTTGAATACCATAATAGCTCTTACCATCTGCCATAATATGAATGGCTTCAACGTTACCTTGACCGGTTAATTTATCACCTAAATATTCACGTGATACTAAAATCGCAAATTTGGTGCCTTTACTAAGTTTTTGAAGGCTTACCTGCCACTGTAACGCAGAGCTTAACTGGCTGATTTGACGTCCATCCAAACCTAAATCACGTAAACTCGATGCAAAGGATCCGTTAATCGTACCTTTTAACACCTCTTTCTTCCAAATGCTTTTCTTCTCTAAAATTTGGCGTTTAAACTTACCGTTTTCAGTCCGTTCATAAATACGTTCTTCTTTTTCAGATACCAACCAATTTAAATATTCTAGTTGATCTTCTTTATCTAAAATCCAATAGAACTGTTGACCTGCGCGAAGTGTTTTTAATTCAGGATAAGCAGTAATCAAATTCTTTGCGGTATCATCTTCCAACCCTGAAAGCTCTAATACATCCTTTAATGAATCACCACGCACTACGGTATGGCTAAATTGATCGGTAATACGCAGAGCCTGATCAGCCACATCTAAAATACCACTCAGCGCATCTTGCGCATCTTTTGGTAAATCATTGAGATCATCAAATTGTGGTTTGATTTCATCCACTTCATCATCTTTGGCTTGAAGTTCATCATCATAAGAGGTTGCATCTTCCGTATTAGCATGTTGTTTCGCTTCAGGGTGTTCACCTTCTTGAGATTGAGGATTTCCTGATTCTGTTTTTTCAGGTGTAAGAGATTGATATTGAACGTTATCCACCATCTCTGGTTCAAGATTGCTTTGCAGGGAAGGATCATAATCAGCAGTGTCTTTAAAGGCGAGGAAAATGCCCGTTAAAATAAGCAAAAGTGCAGCAAAAAAAATCACCGCTTTTATGCGGGATTTTCTTTTCCGTCGATCTCTAGCTAATTTAACGTGTTGCAAAATAGATACCTTTAAAATGAATAAAAAGCTTTTCGCTCTTCAGACTACAAACTCTAAAAAAAATTCATTTTACCCTAAAAATGTAAAATATTATGCCTAAATATTAGGCATTGTCAGAATTTCTTGAGAAAAATGAGGAAATAAGCTATTTTAGTGAGCCATTTTTAAAGGGGGAATTATGCAAATTCACGCCATTCAACCAGCCCAATCCACACCGTTAATTACGCTGAAAAATATTAATGTGGTTTTTGATCAAAAGACGGCATTGCGGGATATTAATCTCAGTATTTATCCAAACTCAATTATCACCATTGTCGGGCCAAATGGTGGGGGAAAATCGACGCTCTTAAAAACCTTATTAAAATTACAAACGCCTACATCCGGTGAAGTCATTTATAGCACGAATGTCAGAATTGGCTATGTCCCACAAAAAATTCACTTAGATCACAGCTTACCGATGACGGTTGAGCGTTTTCTGGCACTCAAAAAAGGTGTTAAAACGCAAGAAATATCAACCGCACTTGAGCAACTCTCTATCACTCATTTGAGAAAAAATAATATGCAAAAACTCTCAGGTGGGGAAATGCAACGCGTGTTATTAGCTCGTGCGATTTTGAACAAACCCAATTTACTGGTGCTAGATGAACCAACTCAAGGGGTCGATATTAATGGTCAAGCTGAACTTTATCAGCTGATTCACCGTACTCAACAAGCCTTAAATTGTGCGGTTTTAATGGTTTCCCATGATTTGCATATCGTGATGGCGGACAGTAAAGAAGTGTTGTGCATCAATCAACATATTCGCTGTGCCGGCACACCCGAAAGTTTATCGAATGATCCAACATTTATACGCCTTTGGGGCAACCAAATCTCACAAAATGTGGGCTTTTATACGCACCATCATAATCATCATCATAATATGCACGGTGATGTTTGTAGTTGCAGTGCCAATCCATCTGAATGCCAACAATAAGGAAAAATCATGTTTGAGATTTTATTTCCCGCCTTGCTTACGGGATTACTGCTTTCCTTAATTACCGCACCACTGGGTGCTTTTGTGGTGTGGCGTAAAATGGCTTATTTTGGTGATACCCTTTCCCACTCAGCCTTGCTTGGTGTGGCGTTAGGGATTTTCTTACAAATTAACCCTTATGTTGCCATTGTAATTTTGACGATTATTCTCGCCGTATTAATGGTTTGGCTCGAAAGTAACACGCAATTTTCAGTGGATACCCTTTTAGGCATTATCGCACACAGTTGTCTTTCCCTTGGTGTGGTTACGGTTGGCTTACTAAAAAATGTCCGCGTAGATTTAATGAGTTATCTTTTTGGGGATTTGCTCGCCATTAATTTTAACGACTTACCTTATATTGGCACGGGTGTCCTCATTGTATTAGGCACACTGCTTTACTTCTGGCAAGCCTTACTCTCCACCACAGTTTCACCTGAACTGGCTCAAGTGGAAGGCATTAACATTAAAAAAATGCGATTTATCTTAATGATTTTGACCGCACTGACGATCGCATTAAGTATGAAGTTTGTTGGGGCACTGATTATTACATCACTCTTAATTATTCCCGCCGCAACAGCAAGACGTTTTGCCAAAACACCTGAACAAATGGTATTTATTGCGATTTTAATCAGTATGCTTTCTGTCGTTGGCGGGTTATTTCTTTCCGCCTTTTATGATACAGCTGCGGGGCCTTCCGTCGTAATTTGTTCCGCATTTTTGTTTTTGTTATCATTACTAAAAAAGGAATATTTATAATCCGCTCCAACCAGTGAAAACCATTTGCACCGCACCTTAAATCTTGATAAAGTGCGGGCAACTTTTGACGATATTTTAGGATAAGAAATGAGCCAAGAATATTTAGATTTTGAATTACCTATTGCTGAACTTGAAGCCAAAATTGAAGCACTACGTTCAGCATCTGATGACAAAATTGATTTACACGATGAAATTAAACGCTTACAAAAGAAAAGCGATGAATTAACCAAAAAAACCTTTGCAAATCTTGATGCATGGCAGGTTTCTCGTATGGCACGTCACCCAAATCGTCCATACACCCTTGATTATATCGAACATATTTTTACTGATTTCCAAGAGCTTGCTGGCGATCGTGCTTTTGCTGATGATAAAGCAATCGTTGGAGGCCTTGCGCGTTTAGATGGCCGTGCTGTGATGGTTATCGGTCATCAAAAAGGCCGTACGGTAAAAGATAAAGTGACACGTAACTTTGGTATGCCTGCACCTGAAGGCTATCGTAAAGCATTACGTTTAATGCAAATGGCTGAGCGTTTTAACTTACCTATTATTACCTTTATCGACACGCCAGGGGCTTACCCTGGCATCGGTGCGGAAGAACGTGGCCAATCTGAAGCGATTGCTCGTAACTTACGCGAAATGTCTACCTTAAAAGTACCGGTTATCTGTACGGTAATCGGTGAAGGCGGTTCCGGTGGTGCGTTAGCCATTGGTGTGGGCGACAAAGTGAATATGTTGCAATATTCAACTTATTCCGTTATTTCACCAGAAGGCTGCGCTTCAATCTTGTGGAAGAGCGCTGAAAAAGCGTCAACCGCAGCAGAAGTCATGGGATTAACCGCGGCTCGTTTAAAAGAGTTAGGTTTAATTGATAATATCGTTCCAGAGCCATTAGGTGGTGCGCATCGTAATTATCATGAAATGGCACGCAATTTAAAACACTGTCTTGTTGAAGAGCTAAATGAATTAGATACTTTCGACAAAGATGGCTTATTAGAAAGACGTTACGAACGTTTAATGTCTTACGGTTATTGTTAATAATATATAAAAAGAGCGGTTAATTTAACCGCTCTTTTTGTGTTTTGAGAATAAAGCATAGATACGAGCAAAAGTATCAACACTAAAATAAAAATAATGTAAAAGGAGTTCAAAATGAAAAATGTATTAGCCATTCAATCTCACGTGGTTTATGGTTTCGCTGGTAATAAATCTGCCACCTTCCCAATGCAGCTATTAGGCGTGGATGTATGGGCACTCAATACCGTGCAATTCTCTAACCATACCCAATATGGCAAATGGACTGGCATGGTGATTCCACAAGAACAAATTGGTGAAATTGCTAACGGTTTAGATGCCATTGGGAAACTGCAAGAATGTGATGCGTTGCTTTCTGGCTATTTAGGTTCAGCTGAACAAGTTGACCAAATTATCTATGCTTTAGAAAAAATCAAAGCACGTAACCTTAGTGCACTTTACTTGTGCGATCCTGTTATGCCAAATGCAGAAAAAGTCTGCGTGGTCGCCGATGGCGTACGTGAACGCTTAATTGAAAAAGCCATTCCGCGCGCGGATATCATGACACCAAACCTTTCAGAGCTTCGTACACTTTCTGATTTCCCTATCAACACCTTTGAAGATGTGCTGAAAGCAGCTAATGCATTAATTGCCAAAGGTGTGAAAAAAGTATTGGTCAAACATCTAGGAACTGCAGGCAAACTCAATGATCCTGATACCTTTGAAATTATTATGGCGACACCTGAAGGTGTATGGCATTTAAACCGTCCACTTTATAAATTCAACTTTGAACCTGTTGGTGTGGGCGATTTAATTGCCGGTACTTTCTTGGCGCATTACTTAAACTGTGACAATGATGTCGAAGCCTTTGAAAAAATGAATAATGCCGTGGCGGGTGTGATGAAAACCACCTTTGATTTGAAATCTTACGAACTCCAACCTATTGCGGCGCGTTTTGAGATCTTAAATCCAAGCACAAACTACAAAGCTGTTAAAGTGGCCTAATGGATCTTTTTTCATTATTCCAAGCACAAATTCCAACCACCGCCAATAAGCTTCTCATTGCATTTAGCGGTGGTTTGGATTCCACTGCACTGCTTTCTTTAGTTAAAAAACTCAGCGAACAACGACCGCACTTAAGCCTGCGAGCTATCCATATCCATCACGGATTAAGCCCGAATGCGGATACTTGGACGGCTCATTGCCAACAACTCTGTAAACAATTTGCGATTCCACTTATTATTGAAAAAGTCAAAGTGGAAATGCACGATGGCATTGAAGCGGGTGCAAGAGAAGCCCGTTATCAGGCCATTTCGACACATATTCAACCTGACGAATATCTGGTCACTGCACATCATTTAAATGATCAAACTGAGACCTTTTTCCTCGCATTAAAACGCGGCGCGGGATTACAAGGTTTGGGCGCTATGCAAAAAGAAAGTCAATTGTTCGGAATGCCTATTCTACGCCCCCTCCTTTCTTTTAGCCGTAATGAATTAGAAGATTACGTTTATCAAGAAAATCTGTCTTGGGTCGAAGACGAAAGCAATCAAGATAATCATTACGATCGTAATTTCTTACGCAACCAAATTTTGCCTGAATTACGCCAACGCTGGAGGCATTTTGATCACGCTGTTCAGCGTGCCGCACAACATTGTTTTGAGCAACAGCAACTGATTAATGAATTATTACAAGGTTGTTTTGAGCAACATCTTCTTGATGATCCAAAACAGTTTTCGCTCTTAAACTTTCTAGCCTATTCATCGCAAAAACAAACCGCACTTTTGCGAATGTGGCTGGGTAAAAATCAGATTGCCATGCCAACGCAGGTTCAATTAATGCATATTATTGATGATGTTATTCAGGCCAAAGCGGATGCATCCCCACAATTTCAACTTGGGGAGCATATTATTCGTCGTTATCAACAATGTCTCTATTTAACCGGAAAACTCGCTGATTTGTCGCAAACTTGCCTTGATATGCCATTAAATCAAAAGATTACCTTACCTGATAATCTTGGAACTATTTATGCCGAATGCAATTCACAAGGTATTTTAGTGCATTGGAATGACAAACAGGTTCAACTTGCTAATACACAAGAACCCATTCAAGTACGATTTGCTTATACTGGAAAAGTAAAACGCCAATATAATCGCCCTGCTGAAATCATGAAAAAAATCTGGCAAGATCTCGGTATTCCGCCTTGGCAACGAAATCGTATTCCACTCATTTTTTATGGTGAGACTTTACAAAGTGCGGTGGGATTTTTCCGTGTTTTTTCAAAATGAAAAAAAATAAAAAATGGGTGATAATTCACCCATTTTTATGATTAAGAAAAGCGTTTAAAATGCCCGCCGTAAATTCTTTCCGTAAATAAAATCCCAGCGGCAAAGTATCAATTACTTCCCCATTCTTACCAATGCCTTTTGTGATAGCTTTGCTGTTTGCACCTTTTGGACGCAGCTGCATCACTTCACCAATACGAGCCGTAATCTGATCTAACTTACCGAGCACAATATAATCCATCAACTCTTCCCAATCTTGGCGCAATTGATGTTCTTGTTCAGTCGAAGGTTGCCATAAGATAGGCTGACCAATATGGCGATCACGTAAAGGGATATCTCGACTGCCTTCAATAGGAATCCACAAGACTTTCGATAATTTATGACGAACGTGCGAATTTTCCCAATTTACCCCTGAGTTTTGAACCAAGGGCGCAAGGCTCACAAACGTGGTTTCCAACGGAAAACCTTCGGCATTAATAGGTAAGGTTTTTAACTCAATGCCTAAATGAGAAAAATCTTGTTCTGCTTTACTACCTGCTGTCGCTCCCAATGCGGTTTCAAGCAACATTCCAACCCAACCTTTGTCTCGTTTTAAATCAGGCGGAACGAGAATATTTAACTCATCTGCAAGTTCGCCAAAGGTTAACCCCGCAATAGATTGCGCTTTTTCTAATAAGGCTTGTTCGGTCTGTGGGATCATGCGTGGTATTTCTTCAATAATTTTGGTTTAACGTATTCTACGCCTTTGTTGATGTAAGGAATATTCTCTAATTTCAATAAAAAGCGTTTTGCTGGTAATCCACCACCAAAGCCGGTAATTTCACATTTTTTCCCTAATACACGATGGCATGGAATAATAATACTAATAGGATTACTCCCTACCGCCCCGCCAACGGCTCGCACCGCTTTAGGGTTATTAATCCTTTCGGCTAATCCACCATAACTCGCTGTTTTACCATAAGGAATTTGACGCAATGCATTCCAAATTGCTTGTTGAAATGCGGTACCTTTAGGCAATAAAGGGATATCGGAGAAACTTTCTGGCTCGCCATTAAAATAACGCGTTAAAGCACATCGTACTTTTTCAAAAAGCGGTAAATCTTCTTGTAAAATCCAATTTGGATTTGGCGTGGTTTGTTCCAATTCACAATCTAAATTTGTAAGATTTTCACCATCAGAAAGCATTAATAACCGACCAATTGGTGAGTCCATATAAGCATAAAAAAGTGCGGTCATTTTTCTCTCGTTTTTTTATGGGTTGATATAAGAAAAAAGCACACCAAACATGCATTTGGTGTGCTACATATTATGCTAAATTTTTAACAAATTAGAAACTGTAGTTTAAGTTTAAACCGTAAAGGTTAGCACTTGCTTTAGAGGTATAATTCGCTGTTACTGTCGCTAAGCCACCAATTGATTGGCTTTCAGTAAAGTGAATTTTTTTACCACGTAAGTGTGCAAAGCCCGCATCAATAGAAAGATTAGGAGTAAATTTATAAGTTGCCCCTACGCTATACCACATACGATCTGTATCTGGAATAGATGCACTCACATGTTCTGTTGGTGCTGCCGCTTCATCATAAGCTATACCGGCACGAAGCGTTAATTTATCATTTACATTATAGGTTGTACCTAATGCATAACGAGAATTGCTACGGTATTTTTCATCTTTATGGAAAGCAAGTTCACCGTCATTAAAGGTGGCGTGTAACTCTTTGAAACGGCTCCAATGTGTAAATTTGTAGCTATAGTGCAATGCCAAATTATCTGTCACTTGGTGGAAACCTGATAATTCTAAATAATCTGGTAAGTGTAATGTTAATCCACCTGCAGCAGGGCCTTGACCACGAATAGTACGACTCGCACTCACAGCATTATCATCTTCAAAGTCAATATCGACTTTTGAATGATAGGCTAAACCAACACGGTTATTTTCGTTAAACTCGTACACTAAACCTGCATTCCAACCGAAACCCCATGCATTTTTATCTTGTAAGTGGGTTAGTACAGTTTCTTTATTCACTCCTTGTAAGCGAGCTAAAGATGCGGCAGCACTTTGAGGAATTTTTCCTGCTTTAACTAGTCCAGGAACTAATGGTGCAACATTTTTTACTGCATCACTTAAAATACCAGCACGACGTTCAATTTCTGCTTTGGCATAAACTGCATTTAACCCCACACCAGCAGTTAAACCTTGAGAAACACGATATGAACCGCTTAAATTTAAGTTAATCGCGCTTAAATCGGTTTTACCGCCGAATACACCTGCATTGTAATCTGATTCATATTCACTTTTTAATCCAAAATTCACATTCATACCACCACCAATGGCAAATTTGTCATTAATTGGTGCCACAAAATACATATTTGGAATCAATGAACCAGGAACAACACTATTATGAGCTGCAGAACCAACAGCAACGGTACGACCTAGTGCATTAACTGTAACTGGACCACTCATGTGAATTTTAGAATCCACATAAACGCCACCCACAGAGAATTGATTAGTTTTGAATAAACTCATTAATGCAGGGTTAGTTGCAACTACTGCAGCATTATCAACAATTGCTGCTTCACCGGCATAAGCACGACCAAGACCGGATGTAGAAACTTCTGCTAATTGGAATGCGGCTGCATTTGCACCGCTTGCTGCTAACAATGTGGTCATTGCTAATAGCGTTTTATTAAATTTTGTCATTTGGAACCTTTTGTTATTAATAATGAAAAAATCCGCGAGATTCTAAAACTCCAATAAATGGAGTGCAAATTATTTTAGATTAATTTAAAAGTGTTCCGACCAGTGATAAATAAATGATATTTAAATTAAAAAAATGCGGCTACTTTGGCAGAGCGTTTTAAAAATGCTAGAATAGAACCAATCTTAATTTTAAATAAGGAAATCCTATGACAGTAACATGCAAAGCAGAAGAATCTCTCACTTGTAGTTGTGTTGATGTGGGTACGATTATTGACGGTTCAGATTGCTCTGTTGATATTCATCAAACCTATGCGAATAAAGCTGAAGCTGAAGCGGCACTTAATCGTTTCATTGAAAAAGCACGCAAAACAGAAAGCGATCCTTGCGACATTAAAAGTGAAATCACAGAAACTGAAAATGGCGCCAATTTAACGGCGCGTTTTACATTTAGCTGCCAAGCTGAAGCGATGATTTTCGAATTAGCAAATCGCTAAAAATATTTTAGAAATTGACCGCACTTTATCATGCAAAATAAAGTGCGGTTATTTTTTTGCTTAAATCCTAATTAAATCACTATCGCAAACGTTTGCTTAATCTGATACAATCACGCCGTTTTATCATTTAACCTAAAAATATAGGATAGCATTGTGAGCAAACCATCATTAAGTTATAAAGATGCAGGCGTGGATATTAATGCCGGTAATGAATTAGTTGAACGAATTAAACCACACGTGAAACGAACTACTCGTCCTGAAGTCATCGGGGGATTAGGTGGGTTTGGCGCATTATGTGCTATTCCGGGCAAATATAAAGAACCGATCCTCGTTTCAGGTACAGACGGTGTAGGAACAAAACTACGTTTAGCCATTGACTTAAAAAAACACGATACCATTGGTATTGATTTGGTTGCGATGTGTGTTAACGATTTAGTGGTTCAAGGCGCCGAACCATTATTCTTTTTAGACTACTATGCGACAGGAAAACTTGATGTGGATGTTGCTTCAGATGTAGTCAAAGGCATCGCAGAAGGATGTGTACAATCTGGTTGTGCATTAGTTGGTGGTGAAACCGCTGAAATGCCAGGTATGTACCACGCTGGCGATTATGACCTTGCAGGTTTCTGTGTGGGAGTCGTCGAAAAGTCAGAAATCATTGATGGTAGCCAAGTTAAAGTAGGAGACGCTTTAATTGCACTAGGTTCAAGTGGCCCACATTCAAATGGTTATTCTTTAATTCGCAAAGTGATTGATGTTGCCGGTGTAAACCCCTCCACTGAGCAATTAAATGGTCGTTCATTAAGTGAACAAGTGCTTGCGCCGACAAAAATCTATGTAAAATCTGTTCTCGCCTTAATCAAACAAACCGAAGTCCATGCTATTGCGCACTTAACCGGTGGCGGTTTCTGGGAAAATATTCCGCGTGTATTACCCAAAAAAACCAAAGCTGTCATCGATGAAAGTAGCTGGGAATGGCAACCTGTGTTCAAATGGTTAAAAGAAAAAGGCAACATTGAAACCTACGAAATGTACCGCACATTCAACTGTGGCGTGGGTATGGTGATTGCATTACCACAATCGCAAGTAGAAACCGCTTTAGCGATTTTAAAACAATCCGGTGAAAATGCATGGTTGATCGGTCATATCGAAAGTGCGACAGATAACGAACCACAAGTAATCATTAAATAATTTTTCTTTTCCATTTCAGGGCGAAAATTTCAGAATGAAAGGTTCGCCCTTCTTTTATATAGAATAATATGAAAAAAATTGCCGTCCTGATTTCAGGACAAGGATCAAATCTTCAAGCGATAATTGAGGCTTGCCAAACAGGCTTTATTCCAGGAAAGATTGTGACCGTCATCAGTAATAAAATCGATTCATTTGGCTTAGAACGCGCTAAAAGTGCGGGCATTCCTAGCCGCGTTTTTTTACGTCAAGATTTTACGTCCAATCTCGATATGGATAAGGCTATAGGTGATTATTTAGACGATCTCAATGTTGATCTCATTGTGTTAGCCGGTTATATGAAAATCTTAACCAAACCATTCACACAACGTTTTACTGGGAAAATTTTAAATATTCACCCTTCCCTTCTACCAAAATACCCAGGATTACACACTTATCAAAGAGCGCTTGAAAATAGCGACAGCGAACATGGAACAACCGTGCACTTTGTCAATGAAGAGGTCGATAGTGGTGCCATTGTATTACAAGCTAAAGTGCCTATTTTTCCTGGCGATACCGTCGGGGAGATTGAACTTCGTACACGTGAACAGGAATATCACATTTATCCTCTAGTGATTAAATGGTTTGTCGAAGATCGATTAAAACTCATTGAAAATCAAGCTTATTTAGACGGCAAGCAGTTGCCACCGAATGGTTACGCTAATGAGTAAAGCAATATGCGATCTTGAAAAGAGTGACTCAAATCACCATTAAACAACCTGATTTTATGAAAAAAACAATAAACCCTGTATAATCGGGGTTTTATTATTGTGGGATATAATATGCAAATTAACTTTACTCAGATTTTTCAAGATAGCCTCAATTTTATGCGTAATCAGCGAAAAACCGTGCTGATTTTCGTTGGGATTTTTGTCGTCTCACAATTAATTAATGCATTAGTCAGTGTCCCAATGCCGAGTTTGGGTGATAATCCTAATCCATCACAACAGGACATTATTGATGCATTAAGCAAAGTTGAGCCAACTGCACTGATTGGATCTTTTTTATTCCAACAATTGTTGATGTCTTTTATTGCAACCTTCGGCATTGCAACTATTCATCATATTAGTCAGCAAAATGAAAATCCGATTAATCAAGGTCTCATGCTGACATTGCGCCGTTTTTTAGGTGTGGTCGTTTTAGATATTTTTATGAGTTTGCCACTTTTATTTGGCCTTGCTGATGTTATGAGCTCATTTTTAAGCAAAAATGCCCTCTCCCCTCTAGCCTTTGTTTCAATGGTATTTGGTTTATTTTTCTTTGTTCGCCTATGCTTATCGCCTGTGCACTATATTGTCTCCAATCAATCTATAGGACAAAGCGCTTTACAAGTATGGCGCGCGGGTATCAAGCGTAATGGCGTATTAATTATTTATGCCTTGCTCACTTATTTACTTCTTCCTTTAGTAGTGAATACCTTTGGTGCAATCTTGGGTTCATCATTTTTAAGTGCTATCGTTGGCATCTTGGCTGCATTATTTCAAATGTTTATTTTGGTATTTACTTACCGTTTTTACAGCTTATTTATGAAGGCATAATATGAAACAACTTCTTGAATTTATTCCGCTTGTTCTCTTTTTCATCACCTACAAAATGTTTGGTGTGCGCGATGCTGCCATCGTATTAGTGATTGCAACCATTATTCAAATGATTGTGCTAAAACTGAAATATGGTGTGATTGAGAAACAACAAAAAATCATGGCAATTGCTGTCGTCTTTTTTGGTCTACTCACTGCCTATTTCAATGAAATCAAATATCTACAATGGAAAGTCACCATTATTAATGCCCTCTTCGCCATTGTTTTATTGGTTGCACAATTCCAATTCAATACGCCATTGGTGAAAAAGTTATTAGGCAAAGAAATCCAATTACCAGATAATGTGTGGAACAAATTAAATATAGGATGGGCAGTATTTTTCATTCTGTGTATGCTTGTAAATATTTATATCAGTCAAAATATGTCAGAAGATGCTTGGGTTGATTTTAAATCTTTCGGTTTACTTGGTATGACCTTTGTTGCAACAATCATCAGCGGTGCTTATATTTACCGTTACTTACCTAAAGATGATCAAAAAAATAACGGGGATAAATAATGGTTACAAATCTTACTGATAAAAACGGTCGTCAATCTAAAGGCGTATTATTACTACGCACCTTAGCAATGCCTTCAGATACCAATGCAAACGGCGATATTTTTGGTGGCTGGATTATGTCACAAATGGATATGGGCGGCGCAATTTTAGCGAAAGAAATTGCCCACGGGCGTGTCGTCACCGTTGCAGTTGAAAGTATGAACTTCATTAAGCCTATCTCTGTAGGGGATGTAGTTTGCTGCTACGGACAATGTCTTAAAGTGGGACGTTCTTCCATTAAAATTAAAGTGGAAGTATGGGTGAAAAAAGTCTCTAGCGAACCCATTGGTGAACGCTATTGTGTCACCGATGCCGTCTTTACCTTTGTTGCAGTGGATGCCGACGGAAAATCTCGCAGCATTCCACGTGAAGGTAACCATGAATTAGAGCAAGCCTTAAAAACAATTGAAGAATTACACCTAAGTTGCTAACAGGAGAAACTATGTACTATGTAATTTTTGCCCAAGATATTCCAGGCTCTTTAGAAAAACGCCTTTCAGTACGTGAGCAACATCTTGCTCGTTTAAAACAATTACAAGTAGAAGGACGTTTATTAACAGCAGGTCCAAATCCAGCCATTGATGATGAAAATCCAGGTGAAGCCGGCTTTACAGGTTCTACTGTGATTGCTCAATTCGAAAGCCTATCTGCAGCGAAAGAATGGGCAGCACAAGATCCTTACGTAGAAGCCGGCGTTTACGGTGATGTGATTGTGAAGCCTTTTAAAAAAGTTTTCTAAATAAAACGAACTCTATACTCAAAGACGGATCTAAATATCCGTCTTCATTTCTTTATATGGAATCTCCTATGCGAGCACTTAAACACACGACAATTTCATTATTTATTTTAACCGCACTTTCAGGTTCAGCTTTGGCGAATCAACATGCGCATAAAAGCAAAAATGAAACTGCACCACAAATTAACCTTGCAGAAGAACAAGCTAAATGGGCACAACAACAGCACGTTCATGAATTAAAGTTGATTGAACAACGTGCGACTTTTCTGCAATTAGAATCACTCCTAAAAAGTGCGGTCAAAAGTAATAATATTTCTAATAATGCGAAGTTATTCCTGAGTTTGATTGATTCCTTAAAAGGCTATCCATTGCAAACTGATGCTATGGCGGCTTATTTAGATGCACGTGTAAAAACTGTTAGTCGCGATACGCCTCGTGAAGAAGTGAATACATTGCGAACAGACATTGAACAATTTCTTCAGCAACATCCCTCTCATTTTCTACGTGGAAAATTAGAACAAAGCATTTTTACATTATTAACCAATGCTGAAGATACTCAAGCACTCGCCAAACTCACACCCAATAATTTGGAAACACAAATTGCCGTGCTTACAGCAAAGTATCAAGTAGAAACGACGAATAGCCCCCAGGCGACAGAAAACTCTTCAAACGATAAGAATAAATCAGCTATTTTGTCTGAGTATGAACAACTTTGGCTTAACAATGCTGAGCTTCCTAATGATGCTCAACTATGGGCGGCTTGGTATTCACAAAGTGGACGCACTGAAGAGAAGATCTATCAAAAAGCAGAAATGCTTTTTAGTAAAAATGACGCGAAAGGTCTCGAAATACTCGCTAAAGAATTAGAAAAAGTTGATAGTGCGAAAGAAAATGCTCAGGTAAATATTGATTTGGCTCTTTATTTGGATCTCTTAAAAAATCCAGCTAATTTGAAAACACTCGCTGAGTCATTGCCATTAATTGATGGTAATACGAATAAAATTATCCATAGATTTGCCGTAGTGCTAGGTTTTTCTCGTTATTTGCGAACTATTCCGGAAAATATGAATGAGCCAACCTTCACCCCTTACGAGCAATGGGCTAAGACCTGGCAATTAAACGAAACTGAATTACGTGATTGGAAAATCGCCTTTATTAGCCGTTTCTTTGATAATGAAAGTCCTAATTTTGTGCAATGGCGCGATCAGGAAATTCTCAAACTCAATGTAGATAACCTCATTGAACGTCGTTTACGTACGGCGATTTGGCAACAAACAGATTTACTCACCTGGTTAAATGCGCTTTCTAATGAAAGCAAACAAAAACAAGAATGGCGTTATTGGATGGGGAAAGCACTCGAAAAAGGGAATAGCCCAAAAGCCAAAGAAATATTCTCTGAATTAAGCAATGAACGCGGATTCTACCCAATGTTGGCGAAAGCAAAATTATATCCTGAAAATCGTGGCGCAGGATATGATTTCGGTCAAACAGAATTATCTGTCGCGCGGAGTATTTCCGATCCCTACTGGGCACATGAATATAAAAAATTTCAACCAGAGCTCGCAGAAATTGCCGAATTACGTCAATTAGATCGATTAGGCGCAGCCAAACAACGTTGGCGTTTTCTGTTAGAAAAATTATCGCAAGAAGAACAACTACAGATTGCTTTAAGCCAATATGCGAATGAACAAAATTGGTTTGAATTAGGTGTGGATGGGTCGATTATTGCGAAAGCATGGGATTATGTCGGATTACGTTTACCAAATGCTTATAGTCAATATTTTGATATTGCTCTCAGTAATGTGAATCTCAGCGAAACGGAACCTCAAGCTATTGTGGATAATCGTGTCACCAAAACTTTTGCGATGGCCATTGCTCGCCAAGAAAGTGCTTGGAATCCAATGGCGCAATCTTCCGCAAATGCACGAGGATTAATGCAATTATTACCGAGCACTGCGCAAAAAACGGCAGAAAATCAGCAACTCCCTTATAACGGAGAATCAGATTTATTCAAACCGCTTAATAATATTTTACTCGGTGCGGCTCACTTAAATGAGCTAAATGCTAAATATCCAAATAATCGCATTTTAATCGCCTCTGCCTATAATGCGGGTGCAAACCGTGTAGAAAAATGGCTTGCAAGAGCCAATGGCAAATTAGCCATGGATGAATTTATTGCCTCCATTCCATTCTTTGAAACGCGAGGTTATGTTCAAAACGTATTAACTTATGATTTTTACTATCAACACCTACAAGACAAAGAAAAATTACAAACCTTTAGCCAAGAGGAATACGATCGGCTATACTAGTCGCACTAGTTTAATAGTATAGGATTGTTGATATGTATATTAGCCGCAATTTAGAACAATGGAATGCTTTCCTCGCGACCTTGCAAACCGCATTTGAGCAAGGCAAAGCACAAGATTTCTTAACGCTTCTGCTCACGCCAGATGAGCGCGATGCGGTGGGTTTACGTTTGCAAATCGTGGCTCAGTTATTGGATAAGAATCTCTCCCAACGAGAGATTCAACAGAATCTCAATACCAGTGCAGCAACCATTACGCGTGGTTCTAATATGCTCAAAACAATGGATCCGGATTTTATAAACTGGGTAAAAAGCCAACTCGATGAGCAAGCTGCAAAAAACTAAGCGAATTCTGACCGCACTTTTACATCTTTTTCGCCCATCTTGGTGGAAAAAAAATTGGCAACGGGTTGCGTGGCGTTTTTCTCTCGTAATCCTCGCGTTTTTTATTTGCTTCCGCTTTATCCCTGTTCCCTTCTCTGCCTATATGGTACAGCAAAAAATTGGGCACTTATTGCAGTTAGATTTTAGCTATTCAATCAAATATGATTGGGTGAGCCTTGATGAAATCTCACCGAATATGCAACTTGCAGTAATTGCCGCTGAAGATCAAAAATTCCCCCACCATTGGGGATTTGATTTTGAGGCAATTCAAAAGGCCTTTAAATTTAATGAAAAATCTCGCCGAACCCGAGGGGCCTCAACGATTTCACAGCAAACTGCGAAAAATCTCCTTCTCTGGCATGGACAAAGTTGGTTTCGTAAAGGGTTAGAAGTTCCCACAACGGCATTAATGGAAATCTTTTGGTCCAAAGAACGGATTTTAGAAGTGTATTTAAACATCGCTGAGTTTGGTAATGGTATCTTTGGTGTGGAAGCAGCTAGTCACTATTATTTCAAAAAATCAGCGAAGAATTTAACTCAATCTGAAGCAGCATTACTCGCTGCAGTTTTACCGAATCCTATTATCTATAAAGTGAATAAGCCTAGTGCGTTAGTTCGCAAAAAACAAAGTTGGATAATGCGACAAATGAATGGATTAGGCTTAAATTATCTGAAAGAAATGTAGATTTGCCATAAAGAAAAAACCTTGAAACTCACTTTAAGTTTCAAGGTTTTAAATTTGGTGGGATAATCTCACTTGAATTAACAATATAATCAATTGATTTATAATGATTTTATTTACCTAACACGTATTCGTTGTTACAATTGGTGTTACTAAAAAACAAAGTGATAGATCATTTATAATACTTAAAACATTGATATGGTACCCTATGGCATGATCACAGTATAGCAAGAGAAAATATCTAAAAAATAAAAAATAGTATTATTTGCCTATTTTTTACACATATTTTTTTAAAAATTTTCTTAATGAAAACATTATTTATATATGAGAATGAATTAGCTCACTCTTCCATACTATAAAGCCAAATATTTACTTAAGGAAATACTTGCTGGCAACCAGAAAGAGGTATAGGATGGTTACATTAAATTTTAGTTAGACCAAAAAATAAGGATTTCTTATTAATATATGAAATAGAGGCTATACGCCTTGTCAAAAAGTGATGATATAGATCGCTTTTTTTAAACGAAACAATATAAGGGTATTACTAGCTAAATAGTAATACCCTTTTTATACGTGAGGACTTTACCATGGATAGAATAATCAGGGTAAAAGAATTTTTAACTATATTAGGAGTATCTAAAAGTACATTCTACATTTGGCAGAATAAAAACTCTGTTTATTATAAACCTAATTTTCCTAAAAAAGTTAGCCTAGGTGCTAACTCCGTAGGCTACTTTGAATCAGATGTAAATAAATACTTAAACGAAATTAAAAAACCAAATGAGGTGCTCTATGCTTAAAACCATAGATGACAATATCTATGCAATTATAAATAGAAAATTGTTATCAGATAAAAAATTTAAAAAATTGACCAGTAATGCTAGAAATGTCCTATATACATTACTCACAAGAAATAAAAATGAAAGTTACGAAATAATGATTACTACTTTCAATTCAGAATCCCTTTTTAACTTAAAAAGAGATTTATTTATTAAAGCTATAAATGAATTGATAAAAGTAGATTATTTAAAAAGAACTGAAATAGATAATATCTATATGCTAAAAATTTAAATCCAAGCCACTATTTAGTGGCTTTTTTATGGAGATTATTATGAAGAAAGAAAATGCAAGTTTTCCAGATAAATGGAAGGGATGGAGATTAAAAAATAATGAGATTGATTACAATGTAGATGATAATAACTATCTACTTTCTAGACGTAACTATTTACTAGATAAAGTAATCGATGATAGCAGTTACAAACTTAAGAATAGCATAGATAGCTATTCAAATAGGCAAGTCTTAGCTTGGGGTTGTGGCTCAGGGAAAACCACAAATTTAAAGGTGTTCTGTGCCAATACTGATAAATCGACTTTAATTATTGTTAAAACGAATGAGGAAATTAAAAAGCTTATTTTTGATATAAAAGCATTAAATCCTAAACAGTCTATTTGTGGAATTTATAAAGGAAGCGATACATTAAAAGAATTAGAGCTTAGTACTTATGCTTTGTTAAAATATAGAATAGTAGTAACCAATAACTGGAGAGCTTTATATGAGTCAAGCAATATTTTCATTGACTATAATGATCCAGTAAAGAGAAGAATAGCAAAAAGAGAATTAGTTATCTTTGATGAGTTTCAGACTCCTTATACAGATATAGTAGTAAATCATGAGAGATTATTAGTAGAATTTTATAATAGAGAGTTGATATACGGAAAAGAGATAAAACTGAATAAAAATGTAATTAAAAATATAATAAATTTTGACAGGGATATTTTTAAAAAATTATTTAATCATTTACCTGATATAAGAAATGAAAATCTATATCATGAAAGAGTTACCTGGTTATTTAATAAACTTATAAAAGCCTTAGGAGACCTATCTAATACAAATATATCATCAGATATTACCATACATCAAGATATCAATGATTTTATAGCTGAAGATACAAAATTAATTATTTTAGATGCTACAGCAGATTTCTTATTTGAAAATGGTAATCATTGGAATGTAGAAAAATACAATCAAAAAAAAGTAGCTATCAATAACAATATTTATTTTGATACCCTATTATCAATGCGAAGGACAAGAAAAATTAAGAAGAAACATAAAGAGGATATTATTGAAGACATAAAAAAACTAGAAAAATATATTTATAATAGTAATAGTAAAAAACATCTTATCGTCACATGGAAAAATACAGATCATATAGACAATCTAGCTAGTTTTATCAAAGAAAATATTAATAAAGACTTACGCAATAAATGTGAGTTTATTCATTATAATTCAGGGAAATGCAGGGCTACAAATGAGTATGTCAAATGCGATTCTATCATATTTTTTGGCGAATGGTTTAATAATACATTTCATGCAGAAAGGCTTTCTGAAGTATTAAATACTAAAATAGAATCTAAAGATCTAGTAAAAGCTGAAATAGTTCAAGCAATTTTTAGAACTCAAGCAAGAATAGAAAAGCCAGTATCTGTCGCATTTTTCTACAATTATAATGAAAAATTATTGGCTGGATATGATTCATTTGAAGAGAGTATTAACAGTATATTGAATATGGAAGATAATGATTTTAAAAGAATGGCTAAAATGAGAAGAATATTAAATATAATGGAAACTGAATTGAATAAGAATACACTAAAAAAAGTCAATAATTTTATTTGTAAAATGAATATTTTAGATTTGAACAATAAAATTGTGGAAATTAAAATTAGCCTTAAAGAATTAAATGATATTATTGATTATAAATTTAAATCTAGGAGAGATGCTATACCACTTCAAAATGCTCTTATTAAATACTTTAATATAGATTTAATTTTATAAAACAAAAGCCTAGTAGAACTTTATTTCTATTAGGCTTTACTTTTATTTAATATGATTTCATTAACATTCTAATTGCAATTTTTAGAGTTAGTGTTTTTATTAGGTTAATAATTTATTATTTATATTTTGAAATATCGAATCCACTATCTTGCAAAGTATTAACCATTTTTCTATTAAGCATAGGACTAATGACATTATTATAAATTTCGGTCTTTGACCACTGAGGATCTATTTTCTGTGATAAAACTAAAGACCATACATTATTAGCTTCCTTAAGAACTAGCTCTCTCAGGTAAATATTATCAACATTTATTTCATCTAATGATGCTACAAAATCCGTGCTTGGAGAAATATTTCCTTGTCTCCAGATTGTAAAAATATTTTTATTATCTAAAAAATGAGACTTAAATAAATGGTCTATAAAGGAGTAAAATTGAACTATATTATCTTCTGATTTAGCATAGTTAGAACTTTCAAATAACCATTTATGCTTATAATAATCTCCATTTCCAAGTCCAGATTCATTAACAGTAGCTGTAGAAGTTGTAATGCAATAATCCATAAATTTAGTTCTTACATCATTATTATAATTTGGATCATAATAAACACTCCCCTTATTAGATGCATAATTATCCATAGTATAACAATATTCTGCATTATGCTCAGGAAGTTTCGATTCACTAGCTTGTACAAAGCCAATATTTAAGATTGACAGAGCAATCATAGATTTTGATAAATTAATAATTTTCATATTGATTCATATTGCCTTAGGTTTTTATAGTATTCAATTTTAATTTAGTAGTTCACATGAACAGTAAAAAATGAAAATAAGCTTATATATTTAATAGTTCTTTAAATAATTGGAATTATTTTAAAGCGAAAGCTAATACATTAGCTAGTTGAATTCTATGTTACAAATTATTGCATTCCACCAACAAACAAGGCACAATCAAACCACTATTTGTTGGTTGAATTTAAGTGTTTTTTATGAATGTTAATGAGAAAATTAGAACAATTAGAGAAACGAGAAATTGGTCTCAAGAAGATATGGCGGAGAAGATGAACATGTCCAAGAATGGCTATGCTAAAATTGAACGTGGAGAAACTAAGCTCAATCTTCATAAATTGGAGCAAATTGCTAATATCTTTAATATTGATGTTTTAGAACTAATCAAAAATGATGATAAGAATGTACTGTTCTTCATGAATGATCATAACACTAACTACTACGGTTCAAATGAGAATTTGACATCAGAAATCGATCGATTAAAACTAACTATTTCGCATAAAGATGAGCTATTGAAACAAAGAGATCTAGTGATTGAACAAAAAGATAGCGAGATTTCAGCATTGAAAGAGATTATTTCTTTGCTTAAATCGAAATAGACACTATCTATAATATACTTATTTTATCTAAATTATTTAACTATCAGAAAACGCTGTATAACCTATCTAAATCACTGCTAGCAGCATTATTTAGGGATAGATGAATTGCCCTACGTGTTTTTTTATCTTTCCTGCCATAAGCGTCTCTCGCATTATATTGACTATATATTCTATATCTAAGTGATTTCCTATTTTTAAGATCCCATATTATTAGAATTCTATTAATTAATAAAAATTATAGATCAAGGGCTGATGATTCTCATCATCAGCCTTAGCTCTCTATATAGATCTATAATGATAATCTTCTTCAAAAATAAACGTAGCTAAGAGATCTTAATATATAGTAAAAGCTACAATTTGTATTTGTAGCTTTTACATAGGTAAGTAATCATATCTATCAAAATAGATACTCATTAAGTGTTTTTAACTAATTTATAAATAAATTTAGTTGTTTTTTTTATTATTAATAGAGGCAGGTCAAAAAAAAACAACTCCGTTTAATGGTAATTTCTCCTAAAAAATTTAAGATTGAGAACATTTCTCAATATAATCTCCCCACATTTGCATAATATCCCTTCTTTTCTCCAAATAATTAGCATGATTATAAGCTAGGCTAACTTGGCTTCCTGTTTTATGTGCTAGACAAGCTTCAGCATGCTCATGTTGAACGCCTTGTTCTGCTAAAAAAGTTCTAGCCAATCCCCTTAATCCGTGTGCAGTCTGTTTATCTTTGTAACCCATCCTTTTTAGTGCCATATTAACAGTAGATGAACTCATTGCTTTCTTTAAATCACTTCTATGAGTAAACAAATATTTATTATGACCCGTCATTGGTCTTAGCTGTTCTATCAAAGCCATTACTTGGGATGATAATGGTACTGTATGTAGAAACCTCACTTTCATTCTTTCAGCAGGAATATTCCATTCTTTTTTATCAAAATCAAATTCGCTCCATGAAGCGTTACTTGCTTCATTAGGTCTAACCATTGTTAATAATTGAAATAAGATTAATAATTGAGTTTTCTTTTCAATCTTAGCACTATGTATTGATTTTATAAGGGTAGGAATTTCTTCAATACTTACTCTAGGGTTATTTCTTTGACGAACAGACTTGAATGTAGAGCTAATTTTTAGGCAAGTATTACTTTCAATTAACCCACTATTAACCGCAAAATTTAAGATTTCATTTAGATGACCGCATAGTCTATGAACCATATCTGGAGATCCATTTTCCTCCACTTTCTTTAACATTTGGACTACTAAAGAAGGCTTAATTTCTTTAATAGAATATCGACCTATCAAAGGAAAAAGATGAAGCTCTAAGTTTCGCCAATATTTATTGATCGTTTTCTCTTCAACTTCTGAACTTTTTTTCTCTTTCCAAAGTTCTGCAACTTTCTCAAAGGAACTTTGAGTATCCATAAGCTGCTTTCTTTCTAGTTCTTCTCTATGTTTTTTAGGATCAATTTGTTGAGCTAATAATTTACGACAGTCATCTCTTAACATTCTAGCTTCAGCTAAGCTAACTATCGGATATGTACCTAGCCCTAAATTAGTCCTTGTACCAAGAATAGGTCGTATATAATTAAATAGCCATAATTTAGAGCCGTTAGGCTTAATTCTTAATAAAAGCCCATAACCATCACATAAGCTATACTCTTTTTCTTTTGGCTTAGCTTTTTTTATCTCCGTATCTGTTAAAGGAGTTGTTCTTCTTGCCATTAGATACCTCCAAAATGAAGTAACACTAAAAACTTTATAAATTTATTTTATAAATCATAAAGTTATAATTAATTTAGTAACACTATATGATCCTATCATAGCATGGTGTTACTATTAGTGTTACTAGAATTTGTGGATTTGGTTGGTTTCTATCGGACTTGTTAGAACAACAAAAAAGCCTTGATATGCTATATATCAAGGCTTTATCGGACTATATCATACTATATAAAATTAGAATTTGGTGGAGATAATCGGGATCGAACCGACGACCTCTTGAATGCCATTCAAGCGCTCTCCCAACTGAGCTATATCCCCAAATAACGCAAGCTATGATAAATTTCGGCTGATAAACTGTCAATATTGAAATAATCAAATCCTGCTTATCAGCCTAAATATTAAGCGTTTTGAGATTTAATAAAATCAATGGCACGCTGGATACGCGCTAACACACGTTCACGGCCAATACCCACTAATGTCACATCCATAGAAGGTGATTGACCTGAGCCTGTTACTGCCACGCGTAATGGCATCCCGACTTTCCCCATACCCACTTCTAATTCAGCAGCGGTTTGCTCAATCGCTTCGTGAGTAGAGTGTAAATCCCAGCTAGAAAGTGCGGTCAATTTTTCTTTTACTTTTTCAAGCGGTTCAATCGCCGCTGCTTTAAAGTGTTTTTTCACCGCAGCTTCATCAAAACTTTCAAACTCTTCGAAGAAATAACGGCTTGCTGACGCCATTTCTTTTAAGGTTTTGCAACGCTCTGCAAGCATCGTCACGATTTCAGTTAATGCAGGGCCATTTGAAGTATCAATGCCTTGATCTTTATAGTGCCATGCAAGGTGTTTTGCCACATATTCAGGTGGTAACTCACGAATGTAATGATGGTTTAACCATAATAATTTTTCTGTGTTAAATGCACTTGCAGATTTACTCACGTGATCTAATTCAAAGAATTTAATCATTTCTTCACGTGTAAAGATCTCTTGGTCACCATGGCCCCAACCTAAACGAACAAGATAGTTGATTAAGGCTTCTGGTAAATAACCGTCATCACGATATTGCATCACACTTACCGCACCATGACGTTTTGAGAGTTTTTGACCATCATCACCGTTAATCATGGAAACGTGCGCATATACTGGAATTGGTGCACCTAAGGCTTTTAAGATATTAATTTGACGCGGGGTGTTGTTAATGTGGTCTTCACCACGCACAACATGCGTAATCCCCATATCCCAGTCATCTACCACCACACAGAAGTTATAGGTTGGTGAACCGTCAGTACGGCGAATAATTAAATCATCTAATTCACTGTTGGTGATTTCAATACGACCACGCACTGCATCATCAAACACGACTGAACCTTCTGTTGGATTTTTAAAACGTACAACATGTGGTTCATCGGCTGCATGATTGTGATCATGTAAACAATGACGGTCATAGCGTGGTTTTTCTTTGTTTTGCTCTTGTGTATGACGTAATTCTTCTAGGCGCTCTTTAGAGCAATAGCAACGATAAGCCAAGCCTTGCTCAATCATTTCATCAATCACTTGATTGTAACGATCAAAGCGTTTGGTTTGATAATAAGGGCCATGTTCCCAAGCAAGGTTTAACCACTCCATTCCTTCAATGATTGCCGCCGTTGCTTCCGGTGTAGAACGTTCTAAATCGGTATCTTCAATACGTAGTACAAACTCACCGTTGTTATGTTTTGCAAATAACCAAGAATAAAGAGCTGTACGTGCGCCACCTACGTGTAAATAACCTGTTGGACTTGGGGCAAAACGCGTACGTACTTTTACATTCGGATCTAATTCAAAAGGAGGATCAATTTTCATTTTCTTAATAACCTATTCATTTACAAAAATTACTTTTATTCTACTACGACTTGCGTGAGTTCTAAATAAAAAATCTGATTTTATGCCTATTTTTGCAACAACTAGACGCTTTTTCATAAAAATATATTGACTGAAATCTCATTATACTTATAATGCCAATCCACAACATTAAGGGCGATTAGCTCAGTTGGGAGAGCACCTCCCTTACAAGGAGGGGGTCACTGGTTCGAGACCGGTATCGCCCACCACTTTTCTAAAGTGTTCTTTCCGCTCAAACTTTCCCATTATTTAAACGCTTTTCTTATGTGGGCGATTAGCTCAGTTGGGAGAGCACCTCCCTTACAAGGAGGGGGTCACTGGTTCGAGACCGGTATCGCCCACCACTTAATTTTAGTGTTTAAATAAATCCGAATACCTTTTCAGGTGCATCGGGCGATTAGCTCAGTTGGGAGAGCACCTCCCTTACAAGGAGGGGGTCACTGGTTCGAGACCGGTATCGCCCACCACTTTTTCCAAAGTAAACTTTAATGTTGTAAAAGTTTGACCAAGCGGGCGATTAGCTCAGTTGGGAGAGCACCTCCCTTACAAGGAGGGGGTCACTGGTTCGAGACCGGTATCGCCCACCACTTTTCTTAAAGTCCTCATTTAAATTCACATTAATTCTGTTTTATCTTATAAATAAAAACGGCCACAAAACGTTTCGTTTTATGACCGCACTTTTATCAAATTTGGGATTAAACTGGCTCTAAACCTAACACTTTACGTCCATTGATACTCGCAATATCAACCATTGCATCAAGATGTGGGAAACGACAGCCCGCAGCCAGCAAGCTTAATTCTTGCCATAAATCCCCTTCACAAAGGGGCACCATGTAATCACAGATATTATCCGTACCTAACGCGACTGTAATCCCTTCTGGAATCATTTCATCTGCCGGAGTCAATGCGTTATGGAAAGGCATCAAATCTTCTTTTCGGTTACTATCAATCCACGCCATTGGGCAAGCAATCATCATCATTTTTGCCTGACGCATTTTTTCATAAAGTTTATAACGATATTCTCTGCTATGTGCACCGATAGAAATACCGTGGATTGCCACTACTCGACCTTCCATACCATGTTCGATAGTTTTATCGCAAAGCTGCTCTGTTTCTTTTTCTTTCGGAGAGTTGAATTGGTCCACATGCACATGACACATAATGCCGCGAGATTTAGCTGCATCAAGTAAGATATCCATTGCTTCAAGACCACGACCATAATCCAGCTCATCGCGATAAGGTAAGCCACCAATCATATCCACCATATCAGAGCCAATATCAAACCATTTGCGTGCTTCTGGCTCAATCACCCCTTTTAAGGTCTGATTCGCAAATTTCAAAATAATGTCATGCTTATAAACTTCACGAGCTTTGTGTGCAGCAATAATGGCTCGGTCTTCACAAATCGGGTCTATATCCACAAAAGTCCCAAATGCCGTCACCCCTTGGGAAATCATCAACTCAATCGATTGACAGAAACGGGCGTAATAATCATCAACACTTGATGTACGTTTAACTTCGTCCACTAAATCCCATTTTTGTTGAAGATTACTGTTGTGATAAATGCCAATTTTTTCGGGTGTCATTGTAAAAGCACGATCTGCGTGAGCATGGGCATTGACCCAGCCACCTTTTTTAATGATTTCGTCTCGAATAAACGTTTTAAAGCTACGAACGTGATTTCTCATAATAACTCCGCCAAAAAAGAAAGGAAAAGAGAGACGAGAAGTGTATTAATTGAAAAGCAAACCCAATAAGGTTCTGGTCTATTGTGAATTGTTTGCAATGTTATGAAAAATTCGCAGATTTTAATTAATAACATCTTTTCAGTCTTTCAACTGAGTGCAAAGTATAAGATTTTAAGCACAAAAAAGCTATCTATTTATTGACAAAAGAACGCTCTTGTTTAAAGACATCTAAGAACAAGCCGAGCGGAGGGCGGCTTGAAGATTGTTCAGTATAAGTGCGGTCAAATTTCTTATAGTTTCCTTTGCGATCAATATGATACTGTGTGCCATCCGGCTGAATAATGACATTCCAACGGAAATTCGATGCCAATACCCAAGGGTCACCATTAAGTTCAAATAAATTACGACCTTGTGCATAATCCGAAACTGGATTTTTCACTTTAAAGATCGATGACATCAATGCTGGCAATAAATCGGTATGGCTTGTTAATTTTGTCACTTCTTGTATCGGCAAATCTTTCCAGTAAACAATAAATGGCACCTGGATTTCATCACGACCAAAATAGTTTTCTTGTGCTTTTTCATCCAGTTTATTAAACGTTGTACCATGCTCTGCCGTAATAATAACAATCGTATTCTCTAAAGAAACTGATGCTAAAGTAGTATCAATTTGTTGATCAATCTCCGCAAGCGATTTGGTGTAATTTTCTTCCGTTAGATCCGCAATATCTAAATCCACATAAGCAAACCAAGGTTTATCCTCTTTTAAGAGAGATAAAACGCTATTTATCGCTTCTTTTGGCGAAGAGGCTTTCACTTTAGGTAATTTCACATTACGGAACAAGGCTTGTTTAAATAAGCTGTCTTTGAATGCCGTAGACGAATAAGCAACAAATTGATATTTCTCGTCTTGTAGCTTTTTAATTAATACCGACGGTGTGTGATTACTCAAAATACTGTCCGTATAATTTGCATTCAGTCCATAGAATAAGCCTACTAAGCCGGCATTATTCGTATTGCCGCTGCTGTAATGATTCGTAAATTGAGTAGAGCTTGTGGCAAACTCGAACAATTTAGGCATTTTCTCGCTCGTTAGCGCATCATAACGTAAGCCTGAAACGGTAATCACGAGAATATTTGGTTTGTTTTCAACTTGCTCAAACTGAAGATCTTTTTTCGGATAATCAACTTTTAATGCATCCAAACGCCCTTCTTGCTCTAAACGCTGTGAGTATGTTTCCGCATTAATAAACCCTTGTTTTTCCAAAAATGTTCGTGCGGTCATTGGATAAGAAAGCGGGAAGTTTGAACGCTGCATAGTAATCGGACGATATAAAAATGCATCCGCCCAAGCGTAAATTAAGTGTGTCGCGACAAACGTGGAAGTCAGAACTAATCCCACTTTCTTCAGCCATTTCTGACGCTCTAAACTACGTAATTTTTCCCAACTCCAACGGGAGAAAAGCATTTGGATTAGCAAAATAATCGGCATTGGCGCAAAGAAAATTTGCCAATCTCTTGAAAGATCACCCTTTTCAGGATTTACTAATAAATTCCAAACGATAGAAGAAAGGTGAATATTAAAACGGTTAAAAACTTCCGTGTCAAACAGCAATAATGTAGTGCAAATTGTCGCTATAATCACCGTTAGTCCACGGAAAGTGCGGTGATTTTTGATGATGAAACTCAGCGGAAATATAACCAGTAAATACAAGGCAAAAACACAAAAACTGAAATGCCCTAATAAGCTAATAAAGAAATAAATTTTGCCGAGTAAAGTATCTGGCCAGTCAATGAGAAAGGCATAACGACTACCAATAAGAATTGCGATAATAATGTTAAAAAAAGCAAACCAGTGTCCCCACGAAATTTTTCGTGAGGTTTCTTCACGGTATTCACGTCCGTTAAATTTGCTCTTTTTAAACCAAAACATTTTATTTTATTTTTACCGAATTCATTAGAGAGTTGGCAAAGGCTTGTGCTAATGCTTCACGCTGTACGGCTGGTACGCTAGTGGTTAATAAATTACTGGCCATATTGCCTAAAGCGATAAGAGAAAGATCAACGGGCGCTTTGTGAGTTTCAAGCACGCTAATCATGTCATTAATGATGGCATTAACTTGCCCATCGGAATACTTTGAATGTTGAGCCATTTGGAATGTTTAAGCCTGTTTCTAAATACAAAAAACTTCTCATATCATACCCGATAATTTGTCCAATCTGAATAATTTCTTTTTTCTTGCTTAAAAAGTGCGGTTATAATTTAAGGTAAATTTTACGAAGGAAAAAATTATGAGCATTACGGTTAATCAAATCGTGCTACATCAACTAGTTAAGCACGCTGAAAATGAAACCACTATGATGGAAAGCGTGTTGCGTGATGAACTTCTCACTATTACGCCAGAAGTCGAACAAATGATGTTGCAACTACATCAAGGCTATCAAAATAAAGGTAAAGCATTTGGTGTCTTCCAAGAAAATTCCATTTTCGCACAAGATCTGAATCGTTTATTAGAAAATGAAATCAATTTTTTAAATTTCAGCCAACAATCCACAAAATTATTAGCGCAAGAATTGGGCAAATATAATTTTGCTGATAGTGGCACACTAATCCTATGTCAATACAACTTTTTAGCAACTGACTACCTATTCATCGCACTATTAGATAGTCGTATCAGCATGTTAGTTGACGAAAATCTTGAAATTCGCCGTACGGAATACTTAGATATCACACAATTTGATATTGCTGCACGTATAAACCTAACGGATTTGCAAGTAAACGCAAACTCAAACCGCTACCTTACTTTTATTAAAGGTCGTGTTGGCCGTAAAATCAGTGACTTCTTTATGGATTTCTTGGGGGCGGAAGAAGGTTTAAATCCACAAGTTCAAAACCAATGCTTATTACAAGCAGTAAGTGACTACTGTGAACAGGGTGAATTGAATAAAGAACAAACTCAAGCAGTGAAAAAACAGGTATTTGAATACTGTAAAGGTCAATTAGCAAGCGGTGATGAAATTGCCTTAACTGAACTTTCAGCGAATTTACCTACTCTAAACGAGCGCCCTTTTGTTACCTTTACAGAAGAGCAAGATTACGGCTTGGAAGAAACCATTCCGCCAGTACGCTCAGCCTTAAAAACATTAACGAAATTTTCAGGTTCAGGTAAGGGGGTAACATTAAGTTTTGATGCGGATTTATTGAATAACCGTATTGAATGGGATCCACTCACAGATACTTTAACAATCAAAGGGATACCACCAAATCTGAAAGATCAACTTCAAAAAGCATTAAAGTGCGATAATTAATTTGGCAAGATCATAAAGTTTCGGTATCATTCGACATAACTTTGCAGTAAAAGGTAAAAAATATGCAATTAAGAACATTTTTAGGTGTAGTTGTTTTAGCATTAAGTTTAACTTCTTGCTCAACGGTACAAAAAGTCGTTTATCGTATTGATGTTCCACAAGGTAACTATTTAGAAGCATCGACGGTAGCACAAGTAAAACCGGGCATGACAGCGCAACAAGTACAATATTTACTTGGCACACCGGTTTTAATTGATCCTTATAGTAACTTAACTTGGTATTACGTATTCTTACAACAACACTCTTACCAAAAACCTGAACAACACACATTTACGGTAAAATTTGATCAAAACGGTTTAGTAAGCAGTGCTGAATTAGATAAACCATTACCTGAAGTAGCAAAACAAGACGAAAATAATACGATCATCAGCACTCCTGAAAATACAGGCAAGAAAAGCTGGTGGAAATTCTGGTAATCATTAAAAAACAAAACCTGCTTGCAACATCAAGCAGGTTCGTTGTATTACAAGGTAATAAAAATGTCAAAAATTCTATTAGTCGATGATGATATTGAGCTAACTGATTTGCTTGCAGAAGTATTAAGACTGACAGGTTTTGAAGTCGAGGTCGCCAATAATGGCCAAGAAGCATTAGATAAACTAAATGCAAGCCACCAGTTAGTTTTATTGGATGTAATGATGCCTGTTTTAAACGGCATTGAAACGCTCAAGAAAATTCGCCAAATATCGAATATTCCAGTAATGATGCTCACCGCTCGGGGAGAAGAAATTGATCGAGTATTAGGACTTGAACTAGGTGCTGACGATTATCTTCCTAAACCATTTAACGATCGAGAATTAGTTGCTCGTATAAAAGCAATTTTACGTAGAGTAGGCTCTTCTGAACTTGACTCACAATCAGATCAAATATCATCAAAAGAAGACAAGACACTAGAATTTGATGAATTAATACTACATCCTGGAATTCAACAAGCCTCTTACCAGGGTATTGATTTATCTTTGACTGGCTCTGAATTTGCCCTTCTATATAAATTGGCTCTAAACCCTGGACAAATTATTTCTAGAGAAGAACTCAGTGTAAATGTTCTAGGAAAAAATTTATCTCCTTTTGATCGCTCAATTGATATGCATATGTCAAACTTACGCAAAAAACTTCCTGAAAGAAAAAATGGTATGCCATGGCTAAAAACATTACGTGGTCGTGGTTATTTATTGGTTTGTGAATAATGTATACAACAAAACTTAGTTTAAACCGTTTAACCATACGTACATTCTCCGTTTTCTGGATTGCGTTGTTTGTAATGACGACTCTTCTAGTCATTCTTCCTTATTTCGATGGACATTTATATTCTGAGCTTGATGATAATGAAATAGCCACTTATCAACAAAAACTCGTTGAGTCTATTCGAAATAATAAAATTAAAGGACTTCTAGCGGGTGTTCCTGTTCTTCCTACAGATAAATTTGACTCAGCACGCCCAGTTTTAATTACACCAAATAAAGAAGTATTTGGTGCACTAGGAGAAGAAAAAACACATATCCTTCAATTTTTTGATGAATCAACTAACTTTACTATTCCACAAAGAAAAACCTTCAGAGATATCCAAATTGCAGGTCCCTTTAAAGTATATATAGGCGATGCTGAAGAAGCCTCTGAGCTCTTTTTTATATCAAGAGTTAACGGACAGCAAGAAGTATTACGCTATATGCTAAACCATCCATGGGTACTACTACTCATGACCCTAATTATTACAACCCCCTTACTTTGGTGGTTTACTTATACAATTGTTAAGCCTATCACCAAGCTACAAAAAGCCGCTAATAGTGTTGCACTGGGTGATTTCAAGGTAGATAACGAACTAGCTAATCAAGGCCCTTCTGAACTACGAGAGGTCGGACAAAGCTTTAACAAAATGTCCATTGCTATTAATAATTTAATCTCTAACCAACATAATTTACTTTCATCTATTTCACATGAATTAAAAACCCCGTTAACCAGATTACAACTCTCCACAGCACTTATTCGTCACAAAGTAGGTAATATAGATGCTGTTGAAAGAATTGAGAAAGAAATATCAAGAATGGATAAAATGATTAGTGAGCTACTCCTCATTTCTCGTCAAAAAATGCATTCTCAAATGGAGCATAATCTATTTACAATCGATCATCTTTGGACTGACGTTATCAAAGATGCATTATTTGAAGCAGAGCAACGTAAAATAATTTGTGATGTCAATATTTCAATTTTACATCCAGAACAACACACCATTTATGGTAATTTAAGACTACTCACAAGCGCTATTGAAAATATTATTCGTAACGCACTAAAATATACTAAAAACAGAATTTTCCTGACTATTTCCTTGCATAGAAATGTTCAAGAAAATGATTATGTTCAAATCCGAGTTGATGACAATGGACTTGGTTTGCCACCTGAAGAATTTGAAAAAATTTTCAAGCCATTTTATCGTGTTGATGAAACAAGAACTAGGGCTACTGGTGGGACCGGATTAGGTTTGACTATCGTTGCAAATGTAGTGAATGAGCATCAGGGAAAGGTCTGGGCTGAACAGAGTAATTTAGGCGGACTTGCTGTCACGATTCAACTTCCATTATGGAAACAAAGTTAATTCAAACAAGGCGATATTTTCATATCGCCTTGTTCTTATTTAATTTTCACTCTTTTTAATCTCAGTGCATTAGACAGAACCGAAAGTGAGCTCATCGCCATTGCCGCACCAGCCAAGACTGGGCTTAAATAGCCCAATGCTGCAAGTGGAATACCTAGCACATTATAAATCAAAGCAAAGAATAAATTTTGTTTAATATTCTTTAATGTTGCTCGGGAAATCATTAATCCATCAACTAACTGATTAACCGAATGCTGCATGAGTGTCGCCGATGCAGTTTGCTCTGCAACATCAGAACCCGATTTCATTGCAAAGCTTACGTTAGCCATTGCTAATGCGGGTGCATCATTTACACCATCACCAACCATTGCAACCACTTTTCCTTGCTGACGTAATGTTTCAATATAGGCCGCTTTGTCACGTGGGCTACAATTACCCCGTGCGGTTTTCACACCAACTTGCTGAGCAACATAATCAACGACAGATTGCTGATCGCCACTCATTATCACCACATCAATATTATGTTGATGTAAACGCTGAATCGCTTGCAAACTATCCTCTTTTAGACTGTCGGCTAGTGCAAATGCACCTATTGGGTTGTTATCTACAGATACCGCAACAATACTCGCAATTTGCCAAATTTGAGGCATATTATCTGGTAAGAATAATTCACAATAAGCCGGCTTACCGACTTTAACCAAACCTATTCTATCAATATGAGCAGAGATGCCCTGCCCCACTTCGGAATGAACTGAAAGTGCGGTCGGAATTTCAAGTGATTTTTCCTGAGCAGCCAGGACTATTGCTTTAGCTAAAGGGTGATTAGCATTTTGTTCAACGGAAGCCGCTATACGATATAAATCCGCCTCTGAATAAACCGCACTTTGTGGTTGCCAAACTGCGGCGATTTTGAGGTCTCCATGAGTTAGCGTACCTGTTTTGTCTAATACCACCGTATCCACATGGGCCGCTTCTTCCATGGATGCCGCATCTTTAAACCAAATCCCTGCATTGACTGCTTTGCCCATACCGACCATTATGGCAGCCGGTGTGGCAAGCCCTAAAGCACAAGGACAGGCAATGACTAACACAGCAACAGAATGAATTAAGGCGGTTACCCAATCTCCTTTTATCCACCAAGTCAATCCAAATGTTAGTGCCGAAATCAATAACACGGCTGGTACAAAGACAGAAGCGACCTTATCAGCAAAACGAGCAATCGGTGCTTTTGTACCTTGTGCCTCAGAGAGCGCTTTCATCATATCGCCTAATAGTGTTTGCTGGCCGAGTTGATTGGCTCGATAAATAAGGCTACCTTGTGTCACCATTGCTCCCGCAAGCACAGGGCTTTGAGATATTTTTTCTAATGGTTGAGATTCACCGGTTAAATGACTCTCATCGCACCAACCACTTCCTTGCTCAACAATGCCATCCGCAGCAATACGTTCACCTTGATTAGCCCGTAAAATATCGCCTATTTTTACTTGGTCGAGAGGAATCGTTTCCCAACGATTTTCATGTTGAACACTCACTTGTTTTGGGGTGAGCTGTAACAACAACCCTAAACTATTTAAACTTTGTTTCTTCGTTCTTTCCTCAAGAAATTTCCCAAGGCTAACGAAACCGATGACCATCACCGATGCTTCAAAATAAACATGAGATGCGCCATCATGCCCCATTGACTGATGATAAAAAAACATAAAGACCGAATAGAGATAAATCGCCAACGTACCAGCACTCACCAGTACATCCATATTGGCCAAACCACCTCGAATACTCCCTATCGCCCCTTTATAAAACGGAATGGCTAACCCAAGTTGCACAATGCTAGCAAGAACAAATTGCCACATTGGCGGCATCATCCAAGAATGATGATTAAACATCATCCCGATCATTCCGATTAAAAAAGGAATATTAATGAACAAAAGCAACCATAAACGCGGACTAATCTTCGTTTCATTGGGTGCACTAGGCAACACATTTTGCTTTAGAATGCCATTAAATCCTGCTTTTTGAATAATTGTCAAAATATCTTGTTCTGAAGCCTGAGATGAATCAAATACTACGTGCGCTTCCTCCGCAGCAAAATTCACGCCTGCTTCATAGACAAAATCTTTTCGGTTCAACACCTTTTCAATCCGGTTAGCACAGGATTGACAGGTCATCCCCTCGATTTGAATGACTATTTTTTTATTCTGTTGCATCAAAACCTGCGTCTTCAATTGTTTCAATTAATTGTGGAATACTGACCGCACTTTCATCAAAGGTAACTACCGCTTTACCGTCATCAAGTGTTACAACGGCTTTTTCTACGCCATTAAGTTCTTCCAATACTCTAGTGACGCTTTTCACACAACCACCACAAGTCATTCCCGTTACATGTAATGTAATTGATTTCATATTTACTCCTTAATTATTGATATAGATTGAAATTAAGCTTACTATAAACCTTAACATAAGGTTAAGGTCAAGGTTTTTTTATGAACATTAGTGAAGTAGCAAAATTAGTCGGCTTATCAAGTAAACAAATTCGGGATTATGAGAAGTCCGGCTTATTAAAACCAGCACAGCGAAGCCTTTCTGGTTATCGCCATTATGAAGAAAAGGATTTAGAACGACTACGTTTTATTCGTCACTCTCGAGATGTTGGGTTTTCACTCCAACAAATTCAACAACTTTTGCAATTACAGGATAATCCCAATCGCAGTAGCCGAGAAGTTAAAGCACTCACGACGCAGCATATTAAAACATTAAATGAACAAATTCATCACTTGCAAAAAATGGTAGAGGAATTGGAGCGATGGCATAACGCTTGTCAGGGCAATGACTGCCCTGAATGCAGTATTTTGGAAGGGTTAAAAGGATAAAATTAATATTCCCAGCTTTCAGGATCGATGCCTAAATCACGCATAATCTCTTTGGCATTTTCAGGAATCTCATCATGGCGTTCTTTCATTAAATCTGCATCCGTCGGTAATGGCTGACCAGTAAAAGCATGCAAGAATGCCTCACAAAGCAATTCACTATTTGTTGCATGGCGCAAACTTTTTAACTGACGACGCGTACGCTCGTTCGTCAGAATTTCCAATACTTTAATCGGAATAGAAACTGTAATTTTTTTGACTTGTTCGCTCTTTTTGCCATGTTCTGCATAAGGGCTAATATATTTGCCATCCCAGTTTGCCATAATGCACCTTAAATAACCTGATAATTCACCTGTATTTTAATGAAAAATAAGCAAAATGACAATCTAGACGGCTAAAAGTATAGAAATCTAGATAAGATAAATAAAAACCACCTTTCGGTGGTTTCAATCAATTATAAGGTTTTTGCAAGATCTTTTAGGAAAGCTTTAAACTCTTTGCCTAATTTATCATGACGAAGACCATATTCTACAAAAGCTTCCATATAGCCAATCTTGTCACCACAGTCAAAGCTTCTGCCTGTCATATGGAATGCTTCAACAATCTCTTTCTCGATAAGCATATCGATCGCATCTGTTAATTGGATTTCATCACCCACACCAACTGGTGTTTTTTCTAATAAATCCCAAATCGCAGCAGAGAATACATAACGACCTACAACCGCAAGATTTGATGGCGCCTCATCAACAGATGGTTTTTCAACAATGCTATTAATTTTAACGCTATCACCACCTTTCAACTCTACGCCACCACAATCCGCGATACCATAGCTACTCACTTCATCAGCGGAAACAGGCGCAACCATAATTTGGCTCGCTTTAGTTTCTTTGAAACGTTTAATCATCGCAGAAAGATTTTCTTTCTTTTGATTTGCCGTAAAATCCGCTAAAAGCACATCAGGTAACACCACTGCAAATGGCTCATTTCCAACAACTGGGCGACCACATAACACCGCATGCCCCAAACCTTTCGCATTGCCTTGACGAACATGCATAATAGTTACATCTTTAGGGCAAATAGAACGCACCTCTTCTAGAAGCTGGCGTTTAACACGTTTCTCTAACATTGTTTCCAACTCAAAAGACGTATCAAAGTGGTTTTCAATGGCATTTTTAGATGAATGTGTAACTAACACAATCTCTTTGATGCCTGCAGCCACACATTCATTCACAACATATTGAATCAGTGGTTTGTCCACAAGCGTTAACATTTCTTTTGGAATCGCTTTTGTTGCCGGTAACATACGGGTACCCAGACCTGCTACAGGAATAATTGCTTTCATTGATTTTCCTTTTTATTTAAATATGGAATGACCACACTTCTCTGAAAAAGTGCGGTCATTATTTATTAAGCTTTGATAGATTTAAGTTAGAAAAGTTCCTTCTCTACCCTTTATCACTGAAATTTCCGTTATTTTAAATTTTGCAAACCAATGGGTTTAATTTTTGAAAAAACGTTAATTAAAGTATAAACAGAATGTCAAAACATTCATAAAACTCGTAAACCTAAGATGTGCCGTCTACATGTTCATCTTTTGACTGCAGAATTCGTTGGTAAATTTCCTCTCGGTGAACAGATACTTCTTTAGGCGCTTGCACACCGAGTTTGACTTGGTTTCCACGTACACTCAAAACCGTGATAGAAATATCGTCCCCAATAAGAACACTTTCGCCAACTTTTCGAGTTAAGATTAACATCTTTTATCTCCTTAGTTTGCATTTATTAGATATCCCTATCAATCAAGTAAAGATCGGCATCCCACCGACCTGCTTGTACTACAGATTATTGCTTAACCAGTTTTTTGCGACTGTTAATGCTAAACTCACATTTTCTGGTTGGGAGCCTCCTGCCATTGCCATATCAGGGCGACCACCGCCTTTTCCACCAACTTGCTGAGCCATTAAATTCACTAGCTCACCGGCCTTCACTTTAGTAGTTAAATCGCTTGTTACGCCAACGACAAGGTTGACTTTACCATCTAAAATAGATGCAAATACAATTACGCCTGAACCAAGTTGATTTTTCAAATCATCAACCATCACACGTAACGATTTAGTTTCAATTCCGTCTAGTTGATGTACGATTACAGAAACATCGTTAATTTTAACCGCACTTTTCACTAAATCGGAACCCGCTTGCATTGCGGCTTTTTCTTTTAATCCTTGTAATTCTTTTTCTGCTTTCTTCGCTTTATCTTGAAGTTGCTGAATTTTCTCAACAAGGGTATTAACGTCAGATTTAAATAAATCTGCACTTTGAGTAAGAATACGTTGTTGGTTGTGTAACCAATTAATTGCATTTTCACCCGTTACCGCTTCAATACGACGAACACCTGCAGCAACTGCAGTTTCCGCCACAATTTTAAATAAACCGATATCACCGGTACGTTTAGCATGAATGCCACCACAAAGTTCAACGGAGAAATCTCCCATTGTTAAAACACGTACCACATCAGCATATTTTTCACCGAATAACGCCATTGCACCTTTCGCTTTTGCCGCTTCGATATCCATTACATCCGTTTGAACTACAAAATTCTCACGCACTTTTTGGTTTACCAACGTTTCAATTTCATTAAGCTGTGCTTTGGTAATCGCTTCCGGATGAGCAAAGTCAAAACGTAATGCGGTATCAGATACTAACGATCCTTTTTGCACTACATGGTGACCTAAAACTTGACGCAATGCGGCATGTAATAAGTGTGTTGCAGAATGGTTAAGTGACGTTTGATTACGTCTTGCTGCATCCACAACCGCATTGAGTGTTTGTCCGACTTTTAAAGTACCTTGTTCTAACTCACCAATATGACCGAACACTTGACCATATTTTTGAGTATCTTTTACATTAAACTGAATACCTTGAGAGGTTAAATAACCGCTGTCACCAATTTGACCACCTGATTCCGCATAGAATGGAGTATTTTCTAAAATCACCACAGCACTTTGGCCTGCAGTAATACTGTCTACTGATTTTCCATCATGGAAAAGTGCGGTCACTTTGGCTAAAGATTCTGATTCAGTATAACCTTCAAATTTCGTTTCACCTTCTACGCGAATAACATTATTGTAATCCATGCCGAATTGGCTTGCAGATTGAGCACGTAAACGTTGTGCTTCCATTTCACGCTCAAAACCTGCTTCATCAATTGCAATATCACGCTCGCGACATACGTCAGCGGTTAAATCAAGTGGGAAGCCATAAGTATCATAAAGTTTAAAGGCAACTTCACCTGACAACACACCATCTTTCACTTGAGCAAGCGCATCGTCTAATAAGCTTAATCCGCGCTCTAATGTACGAGCAAATTGCTCTTCTTCTAAACGAAGTAATTTTTCGACATTGGCTTGTTTTTCTTTAACTTCTTTGCCAGCTTCCGCCATGACTTCAATTAAAGTCGGCACAAGTTTGTAGAAGAACGCTTCTTTAGCACCTAACAAGTGACCATGACGTACCGCACGACGGATAATACGACGTAATACATAACCACGACCTTCGTTTGATGGAATCACACCATCTGCAATTAAATATGCACAAGAACGAATGTGGTCTGCAATTACGCGTAATGATTTATTGGTTAAATCTGTTGTCCCTACGATTTCTGCTGTTTTCGCAATTAATTTTTGGAAAATATCGATCTCATAGTTAGAGTTTACGTGCTGTAATACGGCAGAAATACGCTCTAAGCCCATCCCGGTATCAACAGATGGACGTGGTAGTTTTTCCATTGTACCGTCTGCTTGACGGTTAAACTGCATGAACACCACGTTCCAGATTTCGATATAGCGGTCACCGTCTTCTTCTGGTGAGCCTGGAGGTCCACCCCAAATATGATCACCGTGATCGTAGAAAATTTCGGTACATGGACCACAAGGACCTGTATCACCCATTGCCCAGAAGTTATCTGATGCATAAGGTGCCCCTTTGTTATCACCGATACGAATGATGCGCTCCGCTGGCACACCAACTTCTTTGTGCCAAATATCATAAGCTTCATTATCGGTTTCATACACGGTTACCCATAATTTTTCTTTTGGTAAGCCGAGCCATCGTGGAGAGGTTAAGAACTCCCACGCAAAATTAATCGCATCATGTTTGAAATAGTCACCAAAGCTGAAGTTGCCGAGCATTTCAAAGAAAGTATGGTGACGCGCCGTATAACCGACGTTTTCTAAGTCATTATGCTTACCACCTGCGCGCACACAACGTTGTGCAGTTGTCGCACGTGAGTAAGGACGTTTGTCCATACCAAGGAACACATCTTTAAATTGGTTCATCCCGGCATTGGTAAAAAGCAATGTCGGGTCGTTTTCAGGCACAAGCGAACTACTTGCGACGACCTGATGCCCCTTGCTATGGAAAAAATCAAGGAATGACTGTCTAATTTCTGCTGTTGTTTTCATTGATAAAACCTTGTGTCTCTATCTCGATCACGATTTATAAAAAAGCTCACTATTTTTGCATATTTTAACCTAGAGAAAAAGGCTTTTTCACTGATCTTAAAAAAGAAAACCGCACTCTACTGCATTAATTGAGAAGTGCGGTTAAAATTTACGTTATTTTAATAGGGCTAAAATAATTTTTGATCACTATTCGTCGCGAAGTGGCACAACCAACATATCAATTTTAATGGTATTCATCACTTGACGTGTTGAAGACATCAATTTACTCCAGAAATCTTGGTGATGACCTGTCACTAGTAGATCTACATCATACTGATCAATAGCGTCTGTCAAAACTTGACCTAAATCACCGCTACCGCTCAATTTTTCTTTTATTGGATAACCCGCATGTTCGGCTAAATTAATTAGCGCTTTTTGGGTTTCGCTCGAGATTCTATCTTGCATTGATGACATATTGACATCAATTAAACCAGTATAGAGATCCGAGAAGTTTACATCTACATGAATAATGGAAAGTTGCGCATCATTACGTTTTGCAATTCCCACGGCTTTTTTGAGTAGAAATTCACTTTCGTCAGAAAGATCTACCGCAACTAAAACGTGTTTGTACATAATCGACTCCTTACTGATTTGATTGGTCTTTTTTATCTAACAGTATATTAGCACCTTAACTGCACAAAAAACTTGCACTAGATCACAATTTTGAGAATTCTTCTCAATTTTTCATTAAATTTTCAATGTCATCAATTTCTTTTGGTGCCGCCGCAGTCAGATTTTTATTGCCATATTCTGTCATTAGCAAGTTATCCTCAATACGCACACCAATGCCTTTATATTGGGCTGGCACATCTGCTTCTTCTGAAATATAAATGCCCGGCTCAACGGTGATGATCATCCCCACTTCAAGCGTGCGACTACGCTCATCATCATAGCGGCCAACATCGTGTACATCTAAACCAAGCCAATGGCCTAAACCATGCATATAAAATTGACGATAGGCTTTTTCTTCGATCAGCTTATCCACATCCCCTTTCAGAATGCCTAAATCAACCAAGCCTTGAGTTTTAATACGGATCACTTCATCATTCGCCAATTTAATTGAATTACCGAGCACTAATAACTCAATCGCACGTTTTTGTGCTTTTAAGACTAATTCATAAATCTCACGTTGTGGCTGAGTAAATTTACCATTCACTGGAAATGTACGTGTGATATCCCCTGCATACATAGCAAATTCACAACCTGCATCAATTAACACAAGATCGCCATCTTTCAATGGTTGATCATTTTCGGTGTAATGCAAAATGCAGGCATTATCACCGCCAGCAACAATGGAGTTATAAGAAGGAAATCTTGCGCCGTGACGATTAAATTCATGTAAAATCTCGCTTTCAATTTCATATTCAAAACGATTTGGACGAGTCACTTGCATCGCTTTAATATGTCCGAACGCTGTAATTTGTCCCGCTTGCTGCATTAAGCGAATTTCGTTTGGAGATTTGATTAAGCGCATTTCACTTAACATCGGCTGCCAATCAAAAACAGCGTAAAATTTCACCGCACTTTCAGCTAATAATTTATCTCCCCAAGGATGACGATCGGCCACATGATAAAGTGCGGTTAATTTTTCCGTTAATTTTGGAAATTCAGATTTAAAATCATCGATAGAATAGGCTTCATCGACATTGAGTTTTTGCGGTGCGCGCTCAACGCCTAATCGACGACCATTCCAGGTTTCAAGCAAAGGATCTCGCGGACGAAGAAATACAACCGTCTTTTCAGTTTCTTCCGTTTTAATCAATAACAACGCTGCATTTGGCTCATTAAAACCCGTTAAATACCAAAAGTAGCTGTCTTGACGGAAAGGAAAATCGCAGTCGTTATTACGACGTTTTTCAATTTCGGAAAATAGCAACAAAGCAGAATTTGGCTGCATTTGCGCGAATACTTTTTGACGACGTTCTGTAAATTCCTCTTGCGGTAATGCCGCCATGTATGCGAGATCCATGTTTCGCTCCTTTTAATGTAATATCGGTTTTATTTCTTGTGCATCATCGTTGAAATGGGTATAAAACAGCATAGCAATGGTGCGAACATATTCAATAATTTCTTCTAAGGCTTCAGCAAGCTCTTCTTCATCATCATCTTCTTCATAACCAAGCTGACAAATATCTTGTAAATCATCTACCGCTTCACCAATTTCGCCTTTTTCTTTATCCAACTCTGTCTGAACAAGACCTAAGCCCAGTAAAAATTGGTTTGCCCAGTCTGATAGGCTGTCTGCACGTGCAAACACACTCTCATCTTCTGTTAAGCCCAATTCAAAATCAAACCCTTCTACATCCGATAAGGTTTTACCAATCTGCTCATAAATTTCGGTAATTGGCTGAATTAATGCGGTTGGATAAGCGTGGTTATCGTTACTGAATTGATATAAAAGCGGTAACCAGCTTTGGTCTTTCAGTCCACCACAAATTAAGCCGCTCAAAAAACCATGTAATTCTGTTGCATTAATACCAATACCAGCAGATTTGAGTTGTTGATTAAGTTCAGTTTGGGAAATTGTCATTGTTATACCTATAAAATCATCGAAAACCATTAAAGTGTAGCACCACACAAATAAAAATGCGATCGCATTTCTATAAAGAAAAACGATCGCACTTTCTTTTGCAAAGGGGAATTACATCATTCCGCCCATACCTCCCATACCGCCCATTCCGGCAGCACCTAAATCAGCTTTATCATCTTTAGGAAGATCAGTAACCATACATTCTGTCGTGATCATTAAACCTGCTACAGAAGCCGCGAATTGTAACGCAGAACGAGTGACTTTAGTTGGATCTAAAATACCCATTTCGATCATGTCGCCATACTGTTCAGTACCCGCGTTATAACCAAAGTTTCCTTCGCCATTTTTAACCGCACTTGCTACAACTGATGCTTCTTCACCTGCGTTGGTTACGATTTGACGAAGTGGCGCTTCCATTGCACGTAATGCAAGCTTGATACCTACATCTTGTTCTTCGTTATCACCTTTTAAGGTTGCCGCCACTTTGGTTGCTGCACGAACTAATGCAACACCACCACCTGCAACGATACCTTCTTCAACCGCCGCACGAGTTGCGTGTAATGCATCATCCACACGATCTTTTTTCTCTTTCATTTCAACTTCAGTTGCTGCACCAACTTTGATCACAGCAACACCGCCGGCAAGTTTAGCCACGCGTTCTTGAAGTTTTTCTTTGTCGTAATCAGAAGTTGATTCTTCGATTTGTTGACGAATTTGAGCCACACGACCTTTGATTTGTGCTTCATCACCTACACCATCGATAATCGTGGTATTGTCTTTGTTGATGACTACACGTTTTGCTTGACCTAAATCTTCTAATGTCGCTTTTTCAAGTTCCATACCGATTTCTTCAGAAATCACGGTACCTGCTGTTAAGATCGCAATATCTTGTAACATTGCTTTACGGCGATCACCAAAACCAGGTGCTTTTACTGCAGCTACTTTTACGATACCACGCACAGTGTTCACCACTAAAGTTGCAAGCGCTTCACCTTCGATGTCTTCAGCAATAATTAATAATGGTTTACCCGCTTTTGCCACACCTTCTAATACTGGAAGTAATTCACGGATATTTGATACCTTTTTATCCACTAAAAGAATGTATGGATTATCTAATTCAACCGTTGCCGTTTCTGGTTTGTTGATGAAATAAGGTGATAAATAACCACGATCGAATTGCATCCCTTCCACAACAGCTAATTCATCGTCAAGACCTGTACCATCTTCTACGGTAATCACGCCTTCTTTACCCACTTTTTCCATTGCTTGAGCAATTAATTGACCCACAATGCTGTCAGAGTTAGCCGAAATTGTACCAACTTGTTCAATTTCTTTAGAAGTTTCGCAAGGTTTAGATAAATTTTTAAGCTCAGAAACAACCGCACTTACTGCTTTGTCAATACCGCGTTTTAAATCCATTGGGTTCATGCCTGCAGCCACAGCTTTTAAGCCTTCATTTACAATAGCTTGAGCAAGAACTGTCGCGGTAGTTGTACCATCACCTGCTGCATCGTTGGCTTTAGAGGCAACCTCTTTCACCATTTGTGCACCCATATTTTCAAATTTATCTTCTAATTCAATTTCACGTGCAACAGATACACCATCTTTAGTGATGGTTGGTGCACCAAATGATTTATCTAAAATGACATTACGACCTTTAGGGCCAAGGGTCACTTTTACTGCATCTGCTAATACATTCACGCCTTTAAGCATTTTTACGCGTGCATCGTTACCAAATTTTACGTCTTTTGCTGCCATTTTCTTTTTTCCTTAATTTAAATTATTCAACAATCGCCAAAATATCGTTTTCAGAAATGATTAACACTTCTTCACCATCGATTTTTTCACTTTTCACGCCATAACCATCATTGAAAATAACTGTATCGCCAACTTTTACATCTAAAGGTTGAACGGTGCCATTTTCCAAAATACGACCTTTACCCACGGCCAATACTTTTGCACGGGTTGATTTAGTCGCTGCTGAACCGGTTAATACGATACCGCCAGCTGAACGAGTTTCTACTTCTTCACGTTTAATGATTACACGATCGTGTAAAGGACGAATATTCATGATTAATTTCCTTCTTAAAATTAGTTAATGCAACCTCTATATAAGGAAGTTTTTTATGATTTCAAGGGGCATGATTAAAAAAATATAATAAAATATTTTTCCTATTTCATTTTTTTACGTAAAATTCAGCGCATTTTGCATAATACTAAATTAAGGAACAACAATATGCATTTAACATCAAGAGAACAAGAGAAATTGATGCTCTTTTTAGCCGGTGAGCTCACAGCAAAACGCAAAGCTCGTGGCGTAAAATTAAACTATCCAGAGGCAATCGCGTACATTGCAAGCCATTTACAAGAAGCGGCAAGAGATGGCATGAGTGTGGCTGAAGTTATGCAATATGGCGCAACGCTACTCACTGTCGAAGATGTGATGGAAGGTGTTGCCGAGATGGTGCATGAAGTACAAATCGAAGCAACTTTTCCAGATGGCACGAAGCTTGTTACCGTGCACAATCCGATTAGATAAAAGAAAATCCCCCCTCTTTAGCAAAGAGGGGGAACTTTCATAAAAAGTTTAAAATAGAAGGATTTAAATAAGATGATCCCAGGTGAATACCAATTAGCTGAAGGCGATATCATTGCCAATGTCGGCAGAAAAACCGTCACAATCGAAGTAACCAATTCAGGCGACCGACCAATCCAAGTCGGTTCCCATTACCATTTCTTTGAAACCAATAATGCCCTTAAATTTGACCGCACTTTAGCGCGCGGAATGCGCTTAAATGTTCCATCTGGCAACGCAGTGCGTTTTGAACCCGGTGAAGTAAAATCAGTTGAATTAGTCGCTTTTGGTGGTTCGCAAACTATTTACGGCGTCCATAATCAAATTGATGGCAAATTATAAGGTCGGGCAAAATGGCATTAACAATTTCAAGAGCACAATATGTAGCAACTTATGGCCCAACCGTTGGCGATAAAGTCCGTTTAAGTGATACCAATTTATGGGCAACTATTGAACAAGATTTATTGACCAAAGGCGATGAGTGTAAATTTGGTGGCGGTAAAAGTGTACGTGATGGCATGGCGCAAAGCGGTACCGCAACTCGTGACAATCCAAATGTATTGGATTTTGTGATTACCAACGTGATGATCATTGATGCGAAATTAGGCATTATTAAAGCCGATATTGGTATTCGCGATGGTCGCATTGTCGGCATCGGACAAGCAGGTAACCCTGACACCATGGATAACGTCACGCCAAATATGATTATCGGTGCTAGCACAGAAGTGCATAATGGTGCACATTTAATTGCGACCGCAGGCGGTATCGATACGCATATTCACTTTATTTGCCCTCAACAAGCACAACATGCGATTGAAAGCGGGGTTACTACCTTAATTGGTGGCGGAACAGGCCCAGCTGATGGTACACACGCAACGACTTGTACACCAGGTGCATGGTATATGGAACGCATGTTCCAAGCGGCAGAAGCTTTACCTGTTAACGTAGGATTTTTCGGTAAAGGAAACTGTTCAACGCTAGATCCGCTACGTGAACAAATTGAAGCGGGTGCATTAGGTTTAAAAATCCATGAGGACTGGGGTGCAACGCCTGCAGTAATTGATTCTGCATTAAAAGTCGCAGATGAAATGGATATTCAAGTGGCGATTCACACCGACACGCTAAATGAAAGTGGTTTCTTAGAAGATACCATGAAAGCGATTGATGGACGTGTGATTCATACTTTCCACACGGAAGGTGCAGGTGGCGGTCATGCGCCAGATATCATTAAAGCGGCGATGTATCCAAACGTATTGCCAGCATCTACTAATCCGACTCGCCCATTTACGAAAAACACCATTGATGAACATTTAGATATGTTGATGGTTTGCCATCACTTAGATAAACGCGTGCCGGAAGACGTAGCTTTTGCCGATAGCCGTATTCGTCCTGAAACTATTGCAGCGGAAGATATTTTGCACGATATGGGCGTTTTCTCAATTATGAGTTCAGACTCTCAAGCGATGGGCCGTATTGGCGAAGTCGTTATTCGTACATGGCAAACCGCAGATAAAATGAAAATGCAACGTGGCGAGCTAGGCAATGAAGGAAACGATAACTTCCGTATTAAACGCTACATTGCGAAATACACCATCAACCCAGCAATTGCACATGGTATTGCGGATCATATTGGTTCATTAGAAGTGGGCAAAATTGCAGATATCGTGTTATGGAAACCGATGTTCTTTGGAGTAAAACCCGAAGTCGTGATTAAAAAAGGCTTTATTAGCTACGCCAAAATGGGCGATCCAAATGCCTCAATTCCAACGCCACAACCTGTATTCTACCGTCCAATGTACGGTGCACAAGGTTTGGCGACAGCACAAACAGCAGTATTCTTTGTTTCACAAGCCGCTGAAAAAGCCGATATTCGTGCTAAATTCGGCTTACACAAAGAAACCATTGCCGTGAAAGGCTGCCGCAGCGTAGGTAAAAAAGATCTCGTTCATAACAACGCGACACCTGAAATCACGGTAGATCCAGAACGCTATGAAGTACGAGTGGATGGTGAATTAATTACCTGCGAACCCGTAGATACAGTGACATTAGGACAACGATATTTCTTGTTCTAATAAAAACGCACACCATTCAATAATAAAGAAAGTGCGTGTATGACACGCACTACTTTCGAATTTATAAAATATGAAAATCATTAACCCGATTTTGCCTATTATGGATACCATTTTAGGCGATTTAGCTAGTCTTCAATCAGAAGGCAAGATTACACATCAAACCATTGAACGTGTTGCATTGCAGTGGTATGAGAGTGAGCGCAACATCCTGCGTAAAACTACAAATACCGGGCGTGAAGTGGCATTTCGCCTACTCAAAGAAGGACAACGTTTAAAGCACGATGATGTGGTGTTTATCAGCGATGAATTAGTCATCGCAATTGAAATTTTACCGAGTGACGTGATTGTGTTGTCACCTAAAACCTTGCCAGAAATGGCGCGCGCTTGTTATGAGATCGGTAATAAACACTCTCCGCTGTTTTTAGATGGCGATGAAGTGACATTACCTTACGATAAGCCAATGTTTGAATGGTTACAAGCGGCGGGATTTCATCCGCAAAAAGCTGAACGCCGTTTAAGCCAAGCGTTAAGAGCGAACTCTGCACAAGGGCACGGGCATTCGCATAGTCATTCGCACGATCATCATGACTATCACCATCATGGAGACGGCAATTGGCACCAACATTAAACCGAAGCCTGGCTGATTTAGGTGCATTGTTGCACTTGGTTGACCCAACTTTGCCAATCGGGGGATTTAACCATTCAAACGGTTTAGAAACCTTTGTTCAACAAGGTGTTGTTTCAACGAAACCAAGCTTAGAAGAATATGTGCAAGCCCAGCTTTTGCAAAACTGGGTATATAACGATGGCGCTTATCTTTCGCTGGCATTTGAAGCCATGGCTACCAATGATTTTGACCGTTTGTGCGAATTAGACCATTCGCTATCTGCGACCAAAATTGCGCGAGAAAGCCGTGAAGGCAGTTTTAAACTCGGCCTGCGGTTATTAAAAATTTTTATCCGCTATGAACAACACCCAATGTTGAGCCAATTTCAACAAGCGATTCAGAATAAAACCGTGCAAGGTTATTTCCCCATTGTGTTTGCGATGGTGGCGCAAGCAATGGGGCTCAGCAAAGCGGATACTCTTTATGCGTTCTACTACAATGCAGCAGTCGGCACCATTACCAATGGCGTGAAACTCATTCCACTCAGCCAAATGGATGGGCAAGATATTCTGTTTGATTTGCGTAGTGCACTCTTGCAAGCTGTCGAATTAAGCCTCGAACCCGACGAAGAATGGCTAGGTGCAGCAACTCTCGCAAATGACATCCGCTCCATGCAGCACGAAGTGCTTTATACGCGACTTTATATGTCGTAAGAGCGGTCATTTTTTATTGAATTTTTACTTATCGTTGAGGATATAAAAGCACCTCGACGGTAATCAACCCAAAAGGAACATTATGCGTAACTACATTAAAATTGGCGTAGCAGGCCCTGTTGGCGCAGGCAAAACCGCATTAATTGAAAAACTGACTCGTGAAATGGCAAGCCGCTATAGCGTGGCGGTGATTACCAATGATATTTATACTCAAGAAGATGCAGAATTTTTAACGAAAAATAGCCTACTTCCGCCAGAGCGTATTATGGGTGTAGAAACAGGCGGTTGCCCGCATACGGCAATTCGTGAAGATGCATCAATGAATTTGGAGGCGGTTGATGAAATGGTTGCACGCTTCCCGGATGTAGAAATCGTCTTTATTGAATCTGGTGGTGATAACTTATCTGCCACCTTTAGCCCAGATTTGGCGGATGTAACTATTTTCGTGATTGACGTTGCACAAGGCGAGAAAATCCCGCGTAAAGGTGGACCTGGTATTACCCGTTCTGACTTATTAGTGATTAATAAAACTGACCTCGCCCCATTCGTTGGCGCTGATTTAAGTGTTATGGAACGCGATGCGCGCCGTATGCGTAATGGTCAACCGTTTATCTTTACCAACTTAATGAAAAAAGAAAATTTAGACGGTGTGATTGGTTGGATTGAAAAATACGCCTTATTGAAAAATGTGGAAGAGCCAAAAGCATTAGTGAGATAAAGCACTCTCCCCTCTTCTTTTGAGGAGGGGGATTTTACAAATTTAATTGATTATGAACAGTACGCTCAAACTCTCAACTAAACGTTCTTCAAGCGGTAAAACTCAGCTTGCGGAATATTTTGCCACGCCCCCCTTCAAAGTGATGACGTTACCTGCTTATGCGGATGCTTGGACAAATGGACTTAATGCCATTCAGATGTCTTCTTCGCCAGGACTCTTATCTGGGGATCGTATCGATATTCAAATAACGCTCGCAGAATCGACCGCACTTTCTTTAAACACACAGGCTTTTACTCGTGTTCAGGCGATGAATGAAAGCGATTTCGCTGAACAAAATACGTTCATTCAGCTTGAAGAGAATAGTCGTTTATTTTATTTACCCCATCCATTGGTATTGCATAAGCATTCTTCATTTAAGCAAAAAACATTTATCAATATGCAACCTAATAGCACTCTGATTTACGGCGAGATTGTGGCTATTGGCCGCGTAGCAAATAATGAACGTTTTGAATTTCGTCAATTTTCTTCTCATCTGAAAGTTCAGCTTTTGCAAAATAATGGGCAAACTAAACCGCTTGTTTTGGATTGTATTCAATGGCAGCCTGCACAAATGAAATTGACCGCATTAAGCCAAATGGAAGATTTTTCACATCAAGGCTCATTGGTTTATCTCAATTTGCAGAAAACGCCAACTGAAGTTAAACAAATCGTCCAAACACTTCAACAACAGGAAAGCGAAAAATCACTACTTATTGGCGTTTCTCAATTAAATGAAGGTGGACTTATTCTACGAGTGCTTGGCTATCGTGCAGAACTCATTCAAAAGCTCTTTGAGAAGATCGGTGAGCAACTAAAATCAGCATAAAATTAATATTGCCAAGTGATATTTCCCCTAAAAAAATTTATGCGAGAAATGAAAATATCTCTTATACGTCTTATTTGAAATGTGATCCAAGTCAAATTTATTTTCTATGTAAATTCCTATAATTACCTCAAATTAATTAACAACCAAAAAGGTGATTAAAATGACTCAATACAGAAAAGAAGTGGATTTATTAGGTGAACGTGATGTGCCAGCAGATGCATACTGGGGTATCCATACCTTAAGAGCGGTTGAAAACTTCAATATTTCTAATGTAACCATTTCTGATGTACCGGAATTTGTTCGCGGCATGGTAATGGTAAAAAAAGCAACTGCCCTAGCAAATGGTGAATTAGGTGCAATTCCAAGTGATATTGCAAAAGCGATTGTGGCAGCGTGTGATGAAATCCTTACTACGGGGAAATGCTTAGATCAATTCCCATCTGATGTGTATCAAGGTGGTGCGGGTACTTCTGTCAATATGAATACCAACGAAGTGGTTGCTAACCTCGCGCTTGAAAAAATTGGCCATAAAAAAGGTGAATATGATGTAATTAACCCAATGGACCACGTGAACGCTAGTCAATCTACCAACGATGCGTATCCTACCGGTTTCCGTATTGCGGTATATAACAGTATTTTGAAACTTATCGACAAAATCCAATACTTGCATGATGGTTTCGATAATAAAGCAAAAGAATTTGCTAAAGTTTTAAAAATGGGTCGTACCCAATTACAAGATGCGGTACCTATGACTGTTGGTCAAGAGTTTAAAGCCTTTGCTGTATTACTTGAAGAAGAAGTACGTAACTTAAAACGTACCGCTGAGTTACTCCTTGAAGTAAACCTTGGCGCAACCGCAATCGGTACTGGTTTAAATACACCACAAGGTTATACAGAATTAGTGGTAAAACACCTTGCTGAAGTGACTGGATTACCTTGCGTACCAGCTGAAAACTTAATCGAAGCAACATCTGACTGTGGTGCTTATGTCATGGTTCACGGTGCATTAAAACGTACCGCTGTAAAACTATCTAAAGTATGTAACGACTTACGTTTACTCTCTTCTGGTCCACGTGCAGGTATTAAAGAAATTAACTTACCTGAATTACAAGCCGGTTCTTCTATCATGCCTGCAAAAGTAAACCCTGTTATTCCTGAGGTTGTAAACCAAGTATGCTTTAAAGTAATTGGTAACGATACTACCGTTACTTTCGCATCTGAAGCGGGTCAATTACAATTAAACGTAATGGAACCAGTGATTGGTCAAGCGATGTTTGAATCTATCGACATCTTAACCAATGCTTGCGTAAACTTACGCGATAAATGTGTAGACGGTATTACTGTAAACAAAGAAATTTGTGAAAACTACGTATTCAACTCAATCGGTATCGTGACTTACTTGAATCCATTTATCGGTCACCATAATGGCGACTTAGTGGGTAAAATCTGTGCTCAAACCGGTAAAGGTGTACGCGAAGTGGTATTAGAAAAAGGTTTATTAACCGCAGAACAATTGGATGACATCCTTTCTGTAGAAAACTTAATGAACCCAACTTACAAAGCGAAATTAAATAAATAAACACGTAATAAAAAGGGAGCTTAGCTCCCTTTTTTAATAGTTTATTCAAAATCTTTATCAAAATAAAACTGTTCCTCCCCAGCTTTTATCTTTTTTAGTTTTTCTACACGCATTCTATTTTCGCTCATTAAACAATAATGCTCTCCTAATCCAGGATCAACAAGAGCGCATTTACTATTTCGATAACGAATCCAAGTTTTTTGAAAGGTTTCTAGTCCTTTTAAATCATAGTTAACTTCATTTAAATCTGAGCTTTGTTTTATCTGTCTGGTGATTTCTTGATATAGCTGATTGATTTGTTTTTTATATTGTTCAGAGGTCGAGTCTATGCAATAACTAACAATAGCATTATTGATACCAGCTTCTGGATCTTCTTTTTTTAATTCCTTAATCGTTTCATCAAGACATTGTGAGTAAACATCTTCACTAAGGTTACCATTTTTTTCCGTTGAATAAAAAAGTTCATCTCCTACCTTTATCTTTTTTAGCTTTTCTATACGTTGTTCATTCTCATTCATTAAGCAAGAAAGATTTTGTAATCCTGAATTAAAAAGCGCACATTTATTATTTCGATACTGAATCCAAGTTTTTTGAGAAGTTTCTAATTGACTCAATTCAGCACTAGCATCTCTTGAGTTTTTTGCTTTTTTAACTTGTTCGTTAATTTCTTTATATAACCTATTAATTTGTTGTTTGTACATATATGAGGTGTATTCCATACAACTAGCTACAACAGCATTATTAATGTCTGCTTCTGAATCTTCTTTTTTTAATTCTTTAATCGTTTCATCAAGACATTGAGAATAGATATCTTTGCCACTATTGAGATCAATAGATACCGCACCTTCATTGGCGAGTAAAGACGAGCAAAGACAAAAAATAGCTAGTGTGGTAAGTTTTTTCATATTTTTTCCTTAAATAAAAAAATTCGCCTTAAAACCCAAATGTTAGGAGCAAGAATTTTGCAAGAAATGTCTCTCTTATGGTCATAACTGCTCTTCATTTAAAATGGAAATAATATTGGCACAATAAAAACAGTCACCAACATAACAATCAAGGTAAAAGGTACACCAACTTTAATAAAGTCAGCAAACTTATAGCCACCTGGCCCCACCACCATGGTATTTACCGGAGAAGAGACTGGCGTCATAAATGCCGCAGAAGCTGCAATCGCAACAACCATAGCAAATGGTACAGGAGACACATTAAGCTGTGTAGCGAGAGAAATTGCGATGGGAGCCATCAAAATTGCGGTGGCCGTATTGGAAATAAACAACCCAACTAATGCGCAAAATATAAAGAGCACAATCAATATAGGATACATTCCCCATCCATCAATGATTTGAGTCAGCCATTTCACTGCAAACTCTACTCCACCGGTTTTTTGAAGTGCGGTCGAAAATGGCATCATTCCGATAATCAAAATAAGGCTCGGCCATTGAATGGAATCATAAGCACTTTTAGCATCCACACAGCGAAAATAAGCCAACATTAAACAACCAATTAAGGCTGCCACAACATTTGGCACGACACCTGACACCATCAATACTACCATGGTTAAAATAGATAATAAGGCAAGCGGTGCTTGACGTTGTGCTGGCACGGCGCGCGCCATTTCTTTCGGATAATTCAATACCAGAAAATCTTTTCGACGATCACGCATAGCCTGAATAAGACGCCAATCGCCAATCACTAAAAGCAAATCACCTGAGCGATATTTTTCTTTAAAGGCATCACTCAATACCACACCATCTCGCTTAATCCCAACTACATTCAAGCCGTATTTTGTGCGGAATTGTAACTCTGCAGTGGTTTTACCAATACAAGCTGAGTTTGGTACAATAATTAACTCGGCCATCCCAATAGAACGAGCTTGCTGATCAAACGATTGGGATTTAATTTCGGCAGGCTCTAGATGAAATTCTTGGCAAAACATATCGAAATTGAAATCACAGCGTTCCAAATCCACCATGAGAATATCTTTTGCTTTTATCTCCGATGTGCCAAGCGGCATGATATAACTTGGTCGGAAATGTTTCCAACGCTCAATCGCCAACACATTGAGTTGATAACTAGAACGCAAATGAAGTTGGTCTAAGGTTTTACCCACAAAAGGGGACGTGCTTTTCACCACCAAACGCTTAGTGCGATCTTTCAAACCATATTCATTAATTAGCTCATTCATGGAGCTCTGCGCCATATCTTGATTGCTTTCATCACTATTATCAGAAAGCCATCGACGAGCGATAAGCATATAGCCCATTCCAAGTACTAAGATCAGCAATCCGATTGGGGTGAAATCAAAAAACTCAAGACGAAGATTGGTGTCTTTTACTAATTCCGCATTCACCACAAGGTTAGGCGCTGTTGCGATTAGTGTCATCATCCCGCTGATTAACCCTGCCACACTTAATGGCATCATTAGTCGTTTTGGTGAAATATTCATTTGGCGGCAAATCATCATCACAACAGGAATAAATACAGCAACCACACCTGTCGAACTCATAAATGCACCTAATCCAGCCACTGAAAGCATCAGTAAAATGAGTACTTTAGCTTCATTATTTCCCGCAACTTTCAAGATGCCGTCACTCACACGATAAGCTATTCCCGTCCGAACCAAGCTTTCCCCCACAATAAAGAGTAAAGCAATAAGGATAATATTGGGATCGCTAAAGCCAACTAAGATCTCTTGAATACTGAGAATACCACTTAGATAAAAAGAGAGCATCACCAATAATGCTACCACATCCATACGAATTTTATTATGTACAAATAAAATAATGGCAGCACCAAGCAGTATTAATGTCCAAAACAATGGACTCACCCAAAGTGCATGCTCAAAAATGGTGTTCATACTCTATCCTTCAATCTTAAAATCTTTCAAGCTCACTACTCTTCTATGCCTAATGCTTTCTTCACCGGCGAAAAACTACGACGATACTCAGGTAAAGGTCCTAGTTCCGCTAACTTTTCTAAGTGTAATTTGGTCGGATACCCTTTATGTTGAGCAAAAGCATATTCAGGATGCTTTTTATCTAATTCTTCCATTTCCTGATCGCGCGCGACTTTTGCCAAAATAGAGGCGGCGCTAATTTCAGCCACAAGTGAATCTCCTTTCACTACTGCTTGAGCTGGCAAACCAAGGTTAGGCGGAATACGATTGCCATCTACCAACACAAAGTGCGGTTGAATTTTTAGGGCTTTTACTGCTCGTTCCATGGCTAACATAGAGGCATGAAGAATATTTAGTTCATCGATCTCAGCTGGCTCTGCTCGTCCCATTGCCCAAGCTAAGGCCTTCTCTTTAATTTCTGCTGCGAGTGCAAGGCGCTTTTTCTCGCTGAGTTTTTTAGAATCCGCCAAACCAGCAATCGGCTTATTCGGATCTAAGATCACCGCAGCTGTGACAACAGCCCCCACTAAAGGGCCTCGGCCAACTTCATCCACTCCTGCAACTAATTGATAACCTTCAGGATAAACAAAATCAGTCATGTTTTTGCTCCAATAAATCAATCACAGCTTGAGCGGCTTGAGTGTCCGCATCACATTGAATTAATTTGTGTAATTCAGTAAAACGTTGAATTAAAACACTGCGAGATTTGACCGAACTTTCGTCATCGCCCAAATACTGAGAAAGTTGTTCTGCTAATTTCTGCGGTTCGCAATCTTCTTGAATCATTTCGGGCACAAGCATTTCATCTGCTAATAAATTAGGCAAGGAAATATATTTTGTTTTGACTAATCGTTTTGCCAAGAAATACGTGAATGGTTTCATTCGATAGCCCACCACCATTGGCGATTTACACAACATTGCTTCAAGTGCAGCTGTACCTGAAGCAAGTAAAGTGGCTTCGGCAGCAATCATCACTTGGCGAGCTTTGCCATCAATTAAATGCATATCAAGATCAGGAGCAATCTGAGCCTTTATTTCCTCAAATTGCTGGCGACGTTTTTCATTCACTAAAGGAACTAAAAACTGCAAATCTGGATATTTTTCTTTTAATAATAATGCTGTTTTTAGAAATGGCTCTGAAAGGAACCCAACTTCGCTACCACGACTCCCCACTAAAATAGCAAGATAACGTCCCTTTTCATCAATACCTAAGGTCTGGCAAGCTTCCGTTCTATTTGGTTTTAATGGAATTGCATCTGCCATGGTATGGCCAATAAAACGGCAAGGCACATTAAAACGATCATAAAAGGCTTTTTCAAAAGGAAGAAAAGCTAAGACTTGGTGGGTCGCTTTAGCAATTTTATAAATACGATTTTGACGCCAAGCCCATACCGATGGACTCACGTAATGAATGGTTTTAATCCCTTTTTCTTTTAATTTCAGTTCAACGGTAAGATTAAAATCCGGTGCATCAATACCGATAAATACATCAGGTTTAATATCAGAGAGGTGGTCGATGATACTACGACGAATTTTTAGCAATCGCGGCAAATGTTTGAGAACTTCCACTAGCCCCATGACAGAGAGCTCTTCCATATCAAAAAAGCTTTCAAAGCCTTGAGCAATCATTCGCTCCCCGCCAATCCCGACAAACTTAGCTTGCGGATAGTGGCGTTTAAGTGCTTTAATGAGACCGGCACCAAGAATATCGCCAGAGACCTCTCCGGCAATAATCGCAATAGTCGGATTTTCTTTAATCATTAAATTTATCCTAAAAAACGACCGCACTTTGAACAAATCATAGTGCGGTCTCTTTGTTATTCATCATTTTCTCTTAACGAGAAAAGAAACGTTAATTAACGAATAATGCCACGAGTAGAACGTTTGAAGAACTCCACAAAGAAACTAATTGCAGATTCAGTTTGTGCAATTTGTTCAATTTCAGGCAATACTTCTTCAAGGGTTTTACCACTGCGGTAAATCATTTTATAGACGTTACGAATCGCGTGCATGGTTGGTTTATCAAAACCACGACGTTTTAATCCTTCAAGGTTAACACCGAAAGGTTGCGCATGGTTACCTTGGGCCATCACATAAGGCGGCACATCTTGACTAACCATAGAACCACCACCTAGCATAACATGTGCCCCTACAATCACAAATTGGTGAATCGCAGACATACCACCAACAATTACAAAATCATCTAATTGAACATGACCAGCAAGTGTTGCGTTATTTGCTAAGATACAGTTATTTTTGATTTGGCAGTCATGGGCAACATGTACGTTTACCATGAGTAAATTGTTATTACCAATACGTGTTACACCACCACCTTGGATAGTGCCGCGATGAATCGTCACATGCTCGCGAATACGGTTTCCATTACCAATAATGGTTTTTGTGGCTTCACCCTTATATTTTAAATCTTGGTTTACTTCACCAATGCTGGCGAATTGATAAATCTGGTTATCTTCACCAATCACGGTATCGCCTTTCACGACAATGTGAGAGTTTAAAACAGTACGTGCTTTAATCTCAACGCTCCCTTCAATAATACAGAAAGGACCGATAACAACGTCTTCGCCAATAACTGCGCCATCAGCAACAAGCGCGGTCGGGTGAATTTTTGCACTTGGGTGGATCATACTTACCCCTTAATTTTCTTTAATTATCGACGAGCACACATTAATTTGGCTTCACAAGCTACTTCACCGTTTACAGTTGCAATACCCGTGAATGCTGTAATACCACGACGTTCTTTAATCACTTGAACGTTCAATTCCATTTGATCTCCAGGTAATACTGGGCGTTTGAAACGCGCTTCATCAATACCTGCGAAATAGAATAATTCGCCACCTTTTAATTCATGAGTTTTAAATGCAAGGATCCCCATTGATTGTGCCAAAGCTTCAAGAATTAACACGCCCGGTAAAATTGGCTCTCCAGGGAAATGACCGGTAAAACAAGGTTCGTTTACACTGATATTTTTAATTGCTTTTAACCATTCGCCTTCTTTGTAGTCTAACACGCGATCCACTAATAAAAATGGATAACGATGTGGCAATAAGGTCATAATTTCTTTTGCTTCAATTACTTTACTTGCTTGATTCTCTGACACGTCTAATACCTTTAAAATAAATAACAATAAAACGCTGGAATTATACGATATTTCTGTATAAAAATAAAACGCACCCTAGGGTACGTTTTAAAATCTTAGCCAAGTTTTTTCTCTAGGGCTTTCAATCGTTTATTCATACCATCAATTCCCAAGGTAAGTGCAGCTGTTTTTCGCCACTCTTTATTGGTTTGTAATGGGATACCCGATGAGTATACGCCAGGCTCAGTAATTGGGCGCATCACCATACCCATGCCAGTCACAGTTACTTTATCGCAGATTTCCATGTGGCCATTGATCACACTTGCTCCACCAATTAAACAATAACGCCCCACTTTTAGACTACCCGCCATAATGACACCGCCAGCTACTGCTGTACCCGTGCCGATATGAACGTTATGGGCAATTTGACAAAGGTTATCAATAATGACGTTATCTTCAATGACTGTCGCGTCTAAGGCTCCACGGTCAATACAGGTACAAGCACCAATTTCGACATTATTACCAATGATCACTTGACCTACTTGTGGAATTTTTATCCAGCGACCTCGATCATTTGCATAGCCAAAGCCATCACTACCAATGACAGCGCCTGATTGAATTAAGCAATTTTGTCCAATTTCTACTTCATGATAAATGCTTACGTTTGCCCAAAGCTGAGTACCCGCGCCAATTTTTGTGAATTTACCTACAAAACAACCTGCACCAATAACCACGTTATCGCCTAATACAACACCTTCTTCAATGACGGCATTTGCACCAATTGATACATTTACACCAATTGAAGCTTTTTCAGAAATAACTGCACTTGGGTGGATATTTTGAGCGGCTTTCGGGGTAGTATCCATATATTGAGCTAATACTGCATAAGCAACATAAGGATCTTTAACGATAAGTAAATTACTTTCAGGTGAGCAAAATTCCACATCCGCTTCTGACACGACAAGAATACCTGCTTTAGATTTAGCTAATAAAGGACGAAATTTTGCATTAGAAATAAACGTAAGCTGGTTAGGTTCTGCTTTTGACAGTGCGGCGATATTATTAACAACAACGTCGGCGTTACCGCGGAGGGTACCGCCGACTTTTGTTGCTAATTCCTGTAAAGAATAGGATTTTTGCATTATGAGAACCTATTATTTTTTCTCTTCAGTTTTTGCTGGAGCTGCTTTTTCAGTTGCTGGAATAGATTTTAATACCTCTTCAGTAATATCTTTACCATCTACCGCAAATACTACAGAATTTGCATCTAAAACATAAGTATAACCTTTTGCTTTTGCCAAGTTATTAGTTGCCACTTGGATACTTTCTAACAATTTACCACGCTCTTCTGTTTGGCGTTTTTCATTTAGCTCTTGAAACTCAGCAACTTTTTTGTCTTGTTCTTCCATTAATTTATTTAATGCCGCTTCTTCATCAGAACCAAATTTAGTGATTTCCTCTTGGCGTTTTTGGATTTCAGCTTGACGTAAACGTGGCGCATCCTTTTGCAGAGCTGCTATTTTCTCTTCCACTTTTTTACGAGATGCCACAATTTTAGCATCAATTTCTTTCTTACTTGCAGCAAGTTTATCTGCCATTGGCTTAAATTCTGCATCTAATTTGTTTGCTACAGCTTGTCGATCTGGATGATTCTGGAATAAATAACCCGCATTAATAAATGCGATATTTTCATCCGCAGCGGCTAAACCTGATGCAAGAGCAAGACCTAAAGAAAGTGCGGTCATTTTTACTACATTTTTCATATCTAAATTTCCTTAAATTAGTTTAGTAAATTTTTCTGTGTCAGCTAACATACTGACACAGAACGAAGATTTTGACTTAGATTAGATGTAAAAGTTCAACTTATTAGAAAGATCCACCGATACTAAATTGAAATTGTTCTACATCATCATTTTCATATTTTTTGATTGGTTTAGCATAAGAGAAAACTAACGGTCCTATCGGAGATTGCCATTGGAAACCAATACCCGCTGAAGCTCGAATGCGGCTAGCTTTACTATAATCAGGTAAGTTAACTAAAACACTAGACGGTAACCCTTCCTTATCCGATTTCCATTTTGTGTTCCAAACACTTGCAGCATCAACAAACAGTGAAGTTCTTACATTATTCTGACTTTTATCTGATACAAAAGGAGTTGGAACAATTAATTCTACGCTTGCGGTAGCCATTGCATTACCACCAATCACATCAGTGTTTGGTATCCAACCTTCTTTACCATTACGATCTTTTTGCCAATATATTGCATTAGGCCCTACTGCCCCATATGCAAAACCACGCAATGAACCAATACCACCCGCAGTATAGAGCTGATAAAACGGCACTCTTTTACCGCTTAAACCATTCGCATAAGCGGCAGTAGCTTTACCAGATAATACCCAACGATGATCTCTATCTAATGGATAGAATCCCTGAAGCTCAGCACTTAACTTATAATATTTATTATCGGAACCAGGAATTGTTACACGTCCACCTAAACTTGCTTTTACACCTTTAGTTGGGAAATAACCACGGTTTAAGCTGTTATAGTTCCAACCAAATGAGAAATCAAAGTCACTGGTTTTAATTGAGTTGCCAGTCAAATTCATCGATTTCATGTATAAATCACGATTATATTCATACGCGAAGTTGCTGATTTTATTGTAAGTATAACCTAATCCCACATAATATGAGTTATTCTCATTGACTGGGAAACCTAATGTCATGTTACCACCATAAGTGGTACGTTTATAGGTTGATGAGGTATCACTTTTTGAGTTATCGTAAGTTTCATAGAATACATTTCCACCTAAACTTACGCCATCTTTAGTAAAGTACGGTTCTGTATAGCCTAAGTTTATACTAGTGCCATAGTCATTACGTGTACCACCTAGGCTTACCGCCGCACCTGTCCCCAAGAAGTTATCTTGTTTCACACTCGCTTGATAGCTGATACCACTTTCTGTACCATAACCGATACCAAAGTTGATACTACCTGTATTACGTTCTCTTACTTTATATACTACATCCACTTCGTCATGAGAGCCTTTAATTGGCTCAATACGGTTTTCCACACTTTCAAAGAAACCCGTTCTATCTAAACGAACTTTACCTAACTCAACTAATTGTGAGTTATACCAAGTGCCTTCTTGCTGACGCATCTCTTGACGCAATGTACTATCTGCAGAAACCGTATTACCTTCAAAGCGAACTTGACGTACAGATAAACGACGCCCAGCATCAACTACAAAGGTTAATGCTAATGTTTTATTCGCATCATCAAAAGTGGGTACAGTATTCACTGTCGCACTACCATAACCACGTTCACCTAATTTATCTTTAATTAAGCTCTCCACATTTTGTGCATCCGCACGACTAAACGTATCATTTAAGTGAAGTTCACCTAATAATGGTTGTAATTCATCAGTCATACCACCTAAGTTACCGACAATACGAGCAGAACTTAAATTGTATTTTTCACCTTCATTTACATCAATAGTAACATCTGCTTTAGTATGTTCTTCATTTAACTGAACATCTGTTTTTGTCACTCTTGCTTTTGCATAACCATTATTATGATAGTAATCTTGGATAGCTTGAATATCTTTGTCAAACTGCGTTCCATCAAACTTATTACCCCAAAGTTTCCACCAAGCATCTGGTTGGAGTTCCATTTGCTCCTGTAACTTGCTGCTAGAAATTGCTTCATTTCCATTAAAAGTCACTGAACGAAGTTTTGCCGTATCATCTTCATCAATTTGAAGCGTAATTTCTGCGCGGTTATTTGGTAAAGTTGTCACGATTGGATCAACTTTCGCATTATAGCGGCCTACACTCTTATAATGTTCTCTTAAAGTTTTAGCAAACTCTTCTAATTTCGCACGATTTAATACATCACCACTTTTAAAACCATTTGCATCAAGATTTTGTTTTAATGCTTCTGTTGGAATAACGGAGTTACCTTTAATATTCACTTCAGAAATGATTGGTTTCGCAATAACGCTCACAACTAATGCGTCGCCATCTTGGAAAGCTTTAACATCATCAAACTGTCCACTTACGAATAATGAACGTACAATATTGGCTACATCTTTATCCGTTACACGCTGACCACTACGAACAGGAAGGCTTGCAAGAATTTGCTGTTCTAAGTCTCCTTGAGCACCGTCAACACGAATGTCTTTTGCTACAAATGGTGCCGCAAATACACTCGTTGTAGTACCGAATAATAAACTTGCGATTAGAAGTTTTTTCATCGACTTTATCCTATAAAAAACAATAGTTATAAACGTAAGAAATCATTAAAAAGCACAAAAATTGTTTGAATTAACAAAATAGTGAGCCCTATACGATAACTTAAATTTTGTACCCGTTCTGAAACAGGTTTTCCTTTGATAGCTTCCGCCGCCAAAAATACGAGATGTCCACCATCTAAAACTGGCAACGGAAATAAATTCATTATGCCTAAATTAACACTGATTAACGCGAGAAAACTCAAGAAATAAATCACGCCAGCGTTAGAAGATGCACCTGCACCTTGGGCAATTGAAATTGGCCCAGCCAAACTGGAAAATGAAAGCTCTCCACTAAACAATTTCCCGATTGCCTTCACAATAAACCACGAAATTTGGCCTGTCTTTTCCACACCTTTTCTTAGGGCGTCAAGAATACCATATTTTAATTCAGTTCGATACTGTTCGCCAACTTTTAAGAACGTCGGACTTAACCCAACAAACCATTTACCGTCTCGATTCTTCTCCGGTTGCAAGGTTTTGTCAAAAATTTCTTGATTGCGTTCAACCTTAATTGTAAAAGGCTGACCTTGTTGTACCAGTGCAACAAAAGCCTTCCAATCAAGTGCGGTCGAATTTTCTGTTAAAATTTTATCGCCAATCAACAAGCCCGCTTTTTCAGCTGGTGAGTTCTCTACTACTTTAGATAATGTCATCTCAACTTTACTTGAAATGGGATTGATCCCTAATGTTTCAAATGCTGTTTCTTTATCCGGCTCAAATGTCCAATTTTGCAGATTAATGGTTCGTTGATAAGGTTGATCTTCACCAAAAGGCGTTAATGTGAGTTCAACAGAATCAGAACCTAACTTATCAGTGAGCAATAAATTAATAGTTTCCCAATCAGGTGTACTCTTTCCATCAATTGCTAAAATCTGAGTATTCGGTTCAATTTGAGCCATCGCAGCGGGAGAATTTGGCGTGACGTTTTCAATAACCGGTTTAACACTCGGAATCCCAACAGAATAAATTACCCAATATGCCAAAATCGCAAAAATAAAATTCGCAAGGGGGCCTGCTGCAATGACAAAAGCACGTTGAGCAACAGATTTACTTTCAAACGCCTGCGATTTTAATTCTGCGGGAACTTCTTCATTTCGTCCATCAAGCATTTTGACATAACCACCAAGCGGAATGGCTGAAATAGCAAATTCGGTGCCTAATTTATCTGTGCGTCGCCAAATCACTTTACCAAAGCCAATCGAAAAACGATGAACTTTAATACCGCACTTTCTTGCCGCCCAAAAGTGGCCGTATTCGTGTACGGCAACCAGCACGGCGATTGCAACAATAAATGAGCCAAGCGACCACAAAAATGACATGTTCTACCCTTATAACACAAAGAAATAGAAGTATGTGAAGAATGGTACTGCCGCCGTTAAGCTATCAATACGATCTAAAATACCTCCATGGCCTGGAATTAATTGACTACTGTCTTTGATACCTGATTCACGTTTAAACATACTTTCTGCTAAATCACCTAATACAGAAATAGCTACCGTTGCCACAGAAAGCACAACAAAACCGCTCATCGCACGGCTACCTAATAAAGTTTCACCTGAGAAATGAATAAAGACAAACGCCAATACCGCTGCGGTGATCATGCCACCAAATACGCCTTGCCATGTTTTTCCCGGTGATACTTTTGGTGCAAGTTTGTGCTTGCCAAAAGCTCGACCTGCAAAATAAGCACCGGAGTCTGCTGCCCATACCAATACAAACACATAAAGCAATAAGAATAAACCATGATGTGGATCAGCAGTATAATTATCTAAACGTAAACGTAAGACGGCAGCAACAAAAGGAATCAACGTAGAAAAAGCAAACAGAAGTTGTAAAGGAATATTTTTACCCCAAAACTTCGCTGAGCTTGGATAAGTCACCACTAACACCAATGCAAGTGCCCACCAACCGACAGAATTTAGCAATAATAACGGTAAGTAGTTTTCAAACACTCTCCCCGCATCTAAATAATTACCTTCGTTGTAAAGCCAAAGGAAAATAAATGCGCCTAAAAACGCCGCAATACAAAGGCGCGCCAAAGGATTTTTAAAACGAGCAAATTGAGCCCACTCCCAAATACCAAGTGTCGCCACAAAGCCTAAGGCTAGGGCAAAATAAAATGGGGTAAATAAGAACAAGGCACATAATACCAAAGCAATCAATACAATGGCTGATAATACACGTTCTTTAAGCATAAGTTCTCCGCTTATTCTGTCCCGCCAAAACGGCGATGACGTTGTTGATAACAGGCAATTGCCTGATTAAAATCTTTTTCACAAAAATCCGGCCAAAGCACATCTAAAAAGCACAATTCCGCATATGCAATTTGCCAAAGTAAGAAATTACTAATGCGTTGTTCACCGCTGGTGCGAATTAGTAAATCGACTGATGGTTCATCTTGTGTCACTAAATGTTGCTGGAAAAGTGATTCATTAATATCACTCACCGAAATCTCATTATTTTTTACTTTTTCAGCTAATTGTTGGGTCGCTTGAACAATATCCCAACAACCACCGTAATTCGCCGCAATATTTAAAGTCAGTGCGGTATTATTTTCCGTTAAATTTTCTGCTTTTGCGATCTTCTCTTGCAATTTCTCACTAAAACGAGAAATATCACCGATGATCTTTAAACGAATATTATTTTTGTGTAATTTTTTAACTTCTCGATCAAGTGCTTGCATAAAGAGCGTCATCAATGCACTCACTTCTTGCTCGGGGCGATTCCAGTTTTCACTGCTAAACGCATATAACGTCAAAAATTTAACGCCAGTTTGTCGTGCATAACTCACGGCACGACGCACGGCCGCCACACCATTTGTATGACCAAAAATACGCAACTTATTTTGTTGTTTCGCCCAACGTCCATTGCCATCCATAATAATGGCAACATGTTCGGGAATATTATTGTTATCAAGTTCTTTCATTCTAAAATATTCGGATTTTATGACCGCACTTTTGCGTATTCTACATCAACTTTTTAATCAGAGAATCGGCTAATTCACGAGCTTGTTTATCTACGGCTAATACATCATCAATGCTTGAAATGGTTGAAGATAGCATTTGTTCAACCGATGCTTGATTAATTTTTGCAATATCCGTAAATTTAATATAGCCATCTAAAAAGGCTTGTACGGCAATTTCGTTTGCTGCATTCATTGCGGTTGTCGCATATTGTCCTTCTGCAAAAGCATCAATCGCTAATTTTAAATTTGGATAACGATTAAAATCAGGTTCTATAAACGTCAATTCTTTGATTTTAAAGAAATCTAATGGTTCCACACCACTGACTGTACGATTTGGATAAGCCATCGTTTCCGCAATAGGTGTGCGCATATCTGGATTACCCATTTGAGCAATGACCGAACCATCTACATAACGCACCATTGAATGAATAATAGATTGAGGATGAATAATCACTTCCATTTCATCAGCGGATGCATTGAAGAGCCAGCGCGCCTCAATGTACTCCAAGCCTTTATTCATCATCGTGGCTGAATCCACGGAGATTTTTTTACCCATTGACCAGTTTGGATGAGCAACGGCTTGTTCTGACGTAATATGTTCAAACTCGTTTAATGGCGTATAACGGAAAGGCCCACCGGAACCCGTTAAGACAATTTTACTGACCCCTAATTCTTTCAAAGGACAAAACCCAACCTTTTCTTGGGCTTCTGGCGGTAAAGATTGAAAAATCGCGTTATGTTCGCTATCGACTGGCAATAATTTTGCTTTTGACTGCTTCACTGCATCAATAAAGATCTGGCCACACGTCACCAAGGATTCTTTATTCGCAAGCAAAACTTTCTTACTCGCTTTTACTGCCGAAAGAGTCGGTAGTAATCCTGCTGCCCCAACAATGGCTGCCATAACTTGATCAGCATCTGGATGTGCTGCCAACTCGCAAATGGCTTTTTGTCCATCTAAGACTTCCGTTTTAATGTGGTGTGAGGATAATTTTTCTCGCAATACCTTTGCTGCATTTTCATCATCTAATGCAGCAAAGTTCGGTTGAAATTTCACGCATTGTTCAAACATTGTCTCAACATTTTTGCCTCCTACTAACGCAAAGGTATGGTATTTGTCGGGATTATGTTCGATAACAGAAAGGGTACTATGGCCAATAGAACCAGTTGAACCTAAAATAACAAGATTTTGTTTTTGCATAAAATTTCGACCGCACTTTGTGCTTTTATTTTTTATCAGAATAGAACAAGGGCAGACACTTGGTCTGCCCCAAAACATGGTTCGACAATTAGAAATCCATTAATTCTTTTTCTTTATCTGCTAAGATCTCATCCACTTTTTTGATATAGCTATCAGTCACTTTTTGAATGATTTCTTCTGCTTTATGTTGATCGTTTTCGCTGATTTCTTTGTCTTTTAGTAATGCTTTGATTTTATCATTTGCATCACGACGTACATTACGAATTGCAACTTTACCTTGCTCACCTTCGCTTTTTACGATTTTGATTAAATCACGACGACGTTCTTCAGTTAATGGAGGAAGAGGCACACGAATTGTTGTACCTGCTGAAGATGGGTTTAAACCTAAATCAGAAGTTAAAATCGCTTTTTCTACTGCACTGATTAAAGAACGGTCAAATACTGTTACCGCTAAAGTACGCGCATCTTCCGCAACCACGTTAGCTAATTGACGAAGTGGGGTCGCTGCACCATAGTATTCCACTTGGATTGCGTCTAATAAGCTAGGTTGAGCACGACCTGTACGGATTTTTGCAATATGCCCACGTAAGGCTTCAAGGCTTTTTTCCATACGAGCTTCAGCATCTTGTTTGATTTCATTAATCATTCATCTGTCCTTTTCAATAAATAAAGATAAAACACAGTGATTTTACTGGATTTTTAGGGAGTTTTGAATAAATTTATTCATAAAAAAGGCGAGATGGTCTCTCGCCATTTTATTCTTAAAAAAATTAACTAATCGTTGTGCCTTCTTCTGTACCGAGTACGACTTTGCGTAACGCACCTGGTTTACACATATTAAATACACGAATTGGCATACCGTGGTCACGCGCAAGTGTGAAGGCAGCTAAATCCATTACTTGTAATTCTTTATCAATTACTTCTGCATAAGATAATTTATGGTATAGCTTCGCATTAGGATTTTTTGCCGGGTCGCAATCATACACACCATCAACTTTGGTCGCTTTTAACACGATATCTGCTTCAATTTCGATACCACGTAAGCATGCTGCAGAATCTGTTGTAAAGAATGGACTACCTGTACCGGCTGAGAAAATGACCACACGTTTTTCACGTAACATTTTGATCGCTTCAGACCAGTTATAGGTATCGCAAATCCCATTTAATTGGAAAGCAGACATTAATTTCGCATTCACATCTGCACGATGAAGTGCATCACGCATTGCCAAGCCATTCATCACCGTTGCAAGCATCCCCATATGGTCGCCCACTACACGATTCATGCCAGCTTTAGCTAATTTTGCGCCACGGAATAAGTTACCACCACCGAGCACAACACCAACTTCCACGCCCATTTCAATTAATTCTTTAATCTCTAACGCCATACGATCAAGAATCGAAGGATCGATACCGAACCCCTCATCCCCTTGTAATGCTTCACCACTTAATTTCAATAAAATACGTTTGTAAATTGGTTGGCTCATTTGTCTTTTCCTTTGTCGGTTACAAAATTTGGCTTATTCTAGCAAAAGAGCGAAAAAGTTAAAAATGGAAATTGGTCAGAAAAGTGCGATAAAATATCGCTGTTTTGATTTTATAGGTAAACTTTATGAAGATTTCAAAAACCTCACAAATTTTAACCACACTTTTTTCTTTGTCTTGCGCCATTGCTGCCGGTTATTTGATTTTACGAGGTTCAGGGATGTTTCCTGAGCCATCTATTAGTCTGATTTTACTCGCGGCTATTTTCATTATTTTATTAAGTAGTAGCCGAAAATCTTTCTATTTTATTTTATTACCCTTAGTTTGCTTACACGCAATTTATACGCCGACAGGCTTAAATTTTGGTGCGCCAAGCTACCAATATATTGCATCGGTTCTCGCGACAGATATGTTAGAGACCAAAGAGTTTCTCATGCAAATCCCTGTGAGCAGCTATTTAGCCGCATTGGCTATTCCAGTTTTAATCTTTTTACATTACAAAAGTGCGGTCAAATTTGGGGTGAAATTTTATCACAATAAAACATTCATCGCGCTGGCTACCTTATTAATTGGCTACAACTTACCGATTGCTGCTCCATTAAAAGAAACAATAGATTCAAGTGTACAGATCGTTAATGAATGGCAAAAATTGAAAAAAATGTCACAGGAAAGTAGCTGGGAACAATCCACATTAGAAAATTCTAAATACCAAGATTATGTGATTATTTTGGGGGAAAGTGCGAGAAAAGACTACTTACATGCTTATGGATATCCTGTTAATGACACGCCATTTATGTCATCAGCAAACGGTACACTGATTGATGGCATGACATCTGCCGGAACCAACACGGTAGCCTCATTGCGCTTAATGTTAACGTTACCTGATAAAGAAAAATGGGAACCAAACTATGATTTAAGCTTGGTGGATCTCATTAAGTCTGCAGGTATGAAAACCTACTGGCTTTCTAATCAAGGTTTCTTAGGTGAATATGACACGCCAGTCGCCTCGCTTGCCTCAAAATCTGATGAAACCATTTTCTTGAAAAAAGGTGGGAGCTTTAATTCTACAAACTACAGCGATTTTGATTTAATTCCTAAATTTGCCCAAGTTTTAGAAGATCCAACAAAAGGTAAACGCTTTATTGTGCTACACATTTATGGTTCACATCCGCTTGCTTGCGATCGCGTTGAAGATTACCCGAAAATTTTCAATGACAATGACATTGAGAAAAAAAACGAATACTTAAATTGCTATATTACATCCATTAAGAAAACCGATGATTTTATTAAGAAAGTGTATGAAACGCTCAAAGAAAACGAGCAAAAAACACACCGCACTTTCTCAATGATTTATTTCTCCGATCATGGTTTATGTCATCAGGAAGATGATAAACATGGCGTCACCTTGTTTAACCAAAACTGTCACAGCCAATTACATCATAATATTCCGCTCTTTAAGATTTCATCTGATGATACGGCACGTAAAGAATACAAAGCCTTTAAATCTGGTTTGAATTTCTTAGAAGGTATTGCTAATTGGATTGGAATTAAAAATCCGAAGCTCACTTTAGAAGAAAATTTATTCTCTGAGCAATCAGACAAAGATGACTATGGTCTGAAAAAACTGATTGAAGAAAAATATCGTAAAGATGCAGATCCTGCTATCGATATTCGTCCAAAGAAATAGAAAATCTCAAATTTCAGACAACAAAAAAGCCGATATTCAATATCGGCTTTTTTTATATCTCAATGGAGAAAATTAAGCGTTACCGCCAGTGATTTTTGCAACTTCAGCTGCGAAATCTTCTTCTTTTTTCTCGATACCTTCACCCACTTCTAAACGGATGAAGTTAGATACTGAAGTGTTTACTGATTTTAAGAAGTCACCTACAGATACAGAAGGATCCATGACGAATGGTTGACCTGTTAATGAAACTTCACCAGTGAATTTCTTCATACGGCCTTCAACCATTTTCTCTGCGATTTCTTTTGGTTTACCAGAGTTAACTGCGATATCAATTTGAATTTGACGCTCGTGTTCAACAACATCTGCAGATACATCTTCTGGGTTCACGAATTCTGGTTTAGATGCCGCTACGTGCATTGCCACTTTTTTAAGTTCATCAGCAGAACCTTCACCCGCAACTAACACACCGATTTTCGCACCGTGTAAGTATTGAGCGATAACTTGGCCCTCTAAGTAAGCAACACGACGGATGTTCATGTTCTCACCGATTTTAGCCACTAATGCAGCACGTTTTTCTTCAAATTGTGCTTGTAATGCTTCGATAGTGGTGCCTTTGTGTGCTGCTGCGAAATCAGCTACTTCGTTTGCTAAACCTAAGAAACCAGCATCTTTTGCTACGAAGTCAGTTTCACAGTTCATTTCAACTAATACACCGAAACCATTTTCTACACGAGCAAGGATAACACCTTCAGCTGCAACACGGCCTGCTTTCTTAGCTGCTTTAGCTTGACCAGATTTACGCATGTTGTCGATTGCTAACTCGATATCACCGTTTGCTTCAACTAATGCTTTTTTACATTCCATCATACCGGCACCGGTACGTTCACGAAGTTCTTTTACTAATGATGCTGTGATTTCAGCCATTTTAAAAATCCTCTGTCGAAAATGCGATTTATTTTGACCGCACTTTTAGATAAAAATATAGGGGCTAAATTTTAGCCCCTATGCCAATTAATCGTTTGATTATTAAGGGCTTCGCCTTATTGCAAAACTTAAATTATTCTGCGTCAGCTGCTAATTCTTCAGCAACTTGAGCTTCGTTACCACGACCTTCTTTAACCGCTGCTGCAGCTGCAGAAACGTAAAGTTGGATAGCACGAGTCGCATCATCGTTACCAGGGATAACGAAATCTACGCCTGCTGGAGTTGAGTTAGTATCAACGATAGCAAATACAGGAATACCTAGGTTGTTTGCTTCTTTAACCGCGATATGTTCGTGGTCTGCACCGATAACAAATAACGCATCTGGTAAGCCGCCCATATCTTTGATACCGCCAAGGCTTAATTCAAGTTTTTCCATCTCACGGGTACGCATTAACGCTTCTTTTTTGGTTAATTTGTCAAAAGTACCGTCTTGAGATTGAGTTTCTAAATCTTTTAAACGTTTAATTGATTGACGAACGGTTTTCCAGTTAGTCAACATACCACCTAACCAACGGTGGTTTACATAATATTGTTGACAGTCTAATGCTGCAGCTTGTACTGCTTCTTGAGCCGCGCGTTTAGTACCAACGAATAATACTTTACCGTTGTTGCTAGCAATACGGGTTAATTCCGCTAAAGCTTCGTTGAATAAAGGTAAAGTTTTTTCTAAGTTGATGATATGAACACCGTTACGAGCACCAAAAATGAAAGGTTTCATTTGTGGGTTCCAGTAACGAGTTTGGTGTCCGAAGTGTACGCCCGCGTTGATCATGTCGCGCATTGAAACTTGTGCCATAATATTTTCCTTTTGTTGGGGTTGAGCCTCCACATATCAGCTAATCGACCGTTTGGCACCCCGATTAAGCCTTAATGATATGTGTGTGTTGTTAATAATTAAAAACGCTGCTTTTGAAACCCAAAAACAGCGGTGCGATTTATACCATAAAGTGCGGTCAAAAACCAGTTTATTTTGTTAAATTCATCACTTTTCTTGCTTTAATAAACAATAAAGGGGGACGATGCCGCAAATCTTTAAATTCATCATGCCATTGTGGCTGCTCAGTTAACATTGGTTCAGCCATTTGTTCTATTTGAAAACCTGCAGCGATTAAATCATTAATAATCGTTGCCGTCGTACGGTGATACGTTTTAAAAGGTTGTTGAAACCAATTTCGCTCTCTCAGTCCTTCATCACGGTAATGATTTAAACGATAAGCGACTTGCTGTTTTTGCTCATTTTTTTCCCAGCGTTCCCCTTCTTTATGGCAAGTTGTAATCGGATGCTCTTGGGAAAAAACTAATGTGCCGTTAGGCTTAAGCTTGTTGGCAATAGACGCTAATAAAGCAGGAAAATCTTCAATATAATGAAAAGCAAAAGAGCTGGTAATGACATCAAAATCACTTTCTGGCAATTCCGTTAATTTTTCCATTGGTAACTGATATAACGAAAAACACCCTGAAAATTGACCGCACTTTTGCAGTTCTTGTTCAGCTTGTTCTAGCATTTTAGCTGAAAGATCTGTTCCTACTACGCTCTCCGCATTGCGTTCCAAATAGAGTTGCAAATGTCCGCCCGTTCCACAACCTAGATCGAGCAATTTTTTTCCTTGTAAATCAGGTAACAGGGAAAGCATCGTCGGCTTTTCCACTATTTCATTGAGACTGATTGGGTTAGATCGAAGTTTTTGATAAAGCGCAAAGAAGTTTTCTTTATCGTAAACGCTCGTTTTGTTACTCATCTCGTTTCCTATGTAAAATTAAAAAGGGCGTATTCAATACGCCCCTACAATATTAACGCGAAAACTTATCCTGCGAAACTTGCAAACCATCCTAAGTTTGCGCCTACTTGTGCCACAATATTTAACACACCGAATAAGATCACAAAGCCAATCATAAAATTACCGCCATACACTTTATAAGTCGCATTTGGGAATTTTTGGCGACTGGCTTTAGCAAGCAGTGCAGGCACGATTGCAGCCCAAATTGTTGCAGCTAATCCAGCATAACCAATGGCAATCACGAAACCATAAGGGAATTGTAAACTTAACAATAGTGGAGGTAAGAATGTTACCAATGTGGTTTTTGTTCTGCCTAATACGCTATCATCAAATTTAAATAAATCGGCAATATAATCAAATAAACCTAAAGTCACCCCTAAGAATGAGGTTGCAATAGCCATATAAGCAAAGAAATTCAATACAACCGCAATGTATTCCACTTCAATATATTTGTGTAATGCTTCTAATAATGCTGATACATCGCCGCCTTTTTCAATCACGGGGGCAAATTCTGTACGTGGTAAATTACCTTGCACCGCAAGCTGCCATAAGATGTAAATCACTAAGGCTAAGCCTGTACCAATAAAGATCGATTTCATTACACGACTACCATCGCGATCGTAATATTTGACGAGACTCGGTACATTTCCATGGAAACCAAAAGACACTAAGCAAACAGGAAGTGCGGTCAATAAATAAGGTAAATAAGTTTGATCACCTTCTGCAATAGTATTGAATAACACTTCTGTTTTTACAGAGCTCAATAAACCTGCGGTAGAAAGGAAGAAAGCGACTACCATCCCAACAATCAATACAGTTGTGAAACGATCCACAGCTTTAGTGGAAAGCCACACGAAAGCCGCAAGAATAAAACAGAAAATTAAGGATCCAGAAGTACGTCCAATATCGACCGCACTTTCAGCAGAACCAAAACTTGGTTAAGCAAGTTTTGTGTAATACCACCGCCTGAAGTGATGTAGGCATAAGTCAAAATATACAACACAAAAGCAACTGAAAGACCATTGATAATATTCCAGCCTTTACCTAACAAATCTTTTACGATGGTGTCAAAGCTTGAGCCGGTAGGATAATGTAAGTTGGCTTCTAAGATCATCAAACCTGATGTGGTCATACAAAACCAAGTGTAAACTAAAGCCAGAATAGAGCCGATAAACCATACACCGGCCGTTGAGGTTGGGTTAGCAAGCATACCTGCACCAATCGCAGTACCCGCAATAATCATGGCGCCGCCTAATAAAGAAGGAGATTTTTTTATTGTCATAATTAAGTCCTAAAATAAAATTTGCACTATTATAGTAGTACAAATTTAAAAGGCAATCTTTTTGTATCGACAAAACGCAATAAATTTATATAATCAGCCATCTCAATAAAAGGATAATTTATGAAAAAACAACTCAAAAGTTTTGCTTTTGCTGTATTAGCAGGGGCGGTTATCACGTCTTGTGCGGATTCTGCTTCAATTAATCAAGAGGCAGCAAGCAGCTATACACAAGAAATGGGGAAAATTCGCTCACAAGGTGCGATTGATACTACATCAAATACTGCAAGACGTATTCATCATGTCTTTAACAAAATGGTGCCTTATGCAAACCAAGAGAATGAAACAGGCTTGGAGTTTAATTGGCAAATCAATGTCATTAAATCTAAAGAGCTCAATGCTTGGGCAATGCCAGGCGGGAAAATGGCTTTCTACACAGGATTAGTGGATACTTTACAGCTAAACGATAACGAAATCGCGGTTGTCATGGGTCATGAAATGGCACACGCCTTAAAAGAACACGGTAAAGCCAAAGCCAACTTCGGCACCATGAGTGCGATTGCTGGCGCTATTGGTGGAACAGCTCTATCTGTTGTCGTTGGAGCCGACGTGACTGATTTAGTCACACTGACTAAAGACTTTGCTTTAGATAAGCCTTACTCTCGTAGCGCTGAAACTGAAGCCGATGAAGTGGGTCTCATGTTAATGGCTCGCTCAGGCTACAATCCACAAGTCGCACCTGGTTTATGGCAAAAAATGGCTAAAGCCTCTGGTGGTTCTAAAGGCGCACTTGATGTGTTAGCTTCTACTCACCCGAGTGATGAATCTCGTCAAGAAAACTTACAACGCTTATTACCAGAAGCGATGGAACTTTATAAAGCGGCAAAAAATAAAAATGGCTAAATAAAACAATCAAAAAATTGACCGCACTTTACAAATAAAAAGCGAACATCATGTTCGCTTTTTTTATACTGAAAAGAAAACCGCACTTGAAGAATCAACGTGCGGTTTATTTTATGCCATGTTTAATTAATGTTGTTCGTTAATGTGGCCTTCAATTGGTTTCACATTTTCATCGAACTCCGGCAATGGTTTGTGTTCGCTCGCAATGTAAGAATAAATCACAGGCAATACGAATAAGGTAAACAATGTACCAATTGCCAATCCTGCCACGATAACGATACCGATACTGAAACGAGATACCGCACCGGCACCTGTAGCATAAAGCAACGGTACAAGACCTGCAATCATCGCAGCGGTAGTCATCAAAATTGGACGCAAACGTACTTTAGCCGCTTCGGTAATCGCTTCAACACGCGTTTTACCATGATTTAACTGCTCTTCTTTCGCTACTTCACACATTAAAATACCGTGTTTTGTGATAAGACCAACTAGGGTAATCAAACCAACCTGTGAGTAGATATTTAGCGTTGTCCCTGCAATACCAATAAATCCGAAAGCATTTAAGGCTAACAATGCACCACTCACGGCTAACGGTACGGAAATCATAATCACGATTGGATCGCGAATTGATTCAAACTGAATCGCCAAGACTAAGAAAATAATCACTACCGCAAGTAAGAATGTTACAGCAAGTGCATTACCTTCTTGTACTAACTGACGCGCTTCACCTTTAAAGTCATAGTTATAACCTTGTGGTAACGTATTTTTCGCATTGTCTTGTAACCATTGGACTGCATCACCAATTGAAGTACCCGGCATTGGTACTGCACTGATTACCGCTGAGTTTAACTGGCTAAAACGAGGTAATGAGCTTGGTTGTGGCTCTAATGTGGCAGTCACTAAGCTGCTTAACGGTACAGAGGTACCATCTGCTGCTGTCACATAATACTTATTAAAACTTTCCGGTGATAAACGATTGTCACGTTTTACTTGGGAAATAATTTTATAAGCACGGCCGTCAATATCCACACGCTCAATGGTTGCGGCAGATAAGAAACTCCCTAATGTACGGCTGATTTGTTGCATCGTAATGCCGTAAGTCCCTGCTTTTTCACGATCAATCTTAATGCGCATTTGAGCGGTATCAAATTTAAGATCGAGATTGGTATAAACGAACTTACTGGATTTTTGCATATCCTCTAAGAATTTACCGGCTACATTTGCTAAATCGCCGTAATCTTTTGATGTGCTGATCACAAAACCAATCGGAGGTCCTTGCTCCCCTGTATCAATTTCTGGGAACGAGAAGCCTTGTACAGATACCTCAGGAATTGATTTCGCTTTCGCATTTAATTCATTTAAGATCTCAGTTTGGCTTTTTGACCGCTCTTTCCAGTCTTTTAACGTAATGACGTTTAAAGATTGGTTAGAACTTGGCGCACCTGAAATTGTCATGGCAAACTGCACTTCTGGCGTATTTTTTAAAATCTCTTGATAAGGTGCCATCGCATTTTGCACATAATCCACGTTTACGTTAGACGGTGCTGAACCAATCGCTAAAAATGCCCCTTTATCTTCTGCTGGTGTTAATTCACTGGAAAGCGATTTAAACAACACGGGTAAGGTTGCAAAAATGATTGCCGCAAACATCAACATACATTTACGGTTTACCATCACCAAATCAAGTACATACGCATAAGCTGCATTCACTTTACTAAGGGTATGCTCTACTCGTTGTTCCAATTTACTTGGAGCCTCATTGGATTTTAGCAATTTACTGGTCATCATTGGTGAAAGCGTTAATGCTACGATACCGGAAATAAATACTGCTCCAGCAAGGGTTAAAGCAAACTCTTTAAACAACGTACCCGTAATACCGCCCATTAACGCCATTGGAGAATATACCGCAATCAAGGCAATGGTCATGGAAATAACCGGAACGGCAATTTCACGCGTACCAATAATCGCCGCACGGAATGGCGTTTCACCTAACTTAATGTGGCGGTCTACGTTTTCCAATACCACAATCGCATCATCCACCACCAAACCGATGGCTAGAACCAATGCTAGCAAAGTCATCAAGTTAATGGAGAAATCAAATGATTGAAGCAACATGATTACCCCAATTAATGAAATCGGAATAGTGATAACCGGGATTAACATCGCGCGGAATGAACCAATAAACATGGTAATCACCACCAACACGATTATCGTTGCCTCAACAATCGTTTTGATTACTTCATTAATGGAGTTATTAATCGCAATTGTACGGTCATATAAGATGTCAGATTCAATAGCATCCGGCAGATTATTTTTAATACTGTCATATAGCGGACGCACTTTCGCAGCTACCGTTAATGGGTTTGCTGACGAAGTTGGATTAATCGCTAATACAACGGAATCTGCGCCATTCGCTACCGCACGTGAGCTATCGCTTGATTTATTTAATTCAATATCAGCGATATCGCGTAAACGTACTAACTTATCACCGTTTGATGTCACAATTAAGTTGCTTAATTCTTCAACCGATTTTGTCGTAGTTTCTACTTTGTTTTTATAGGTCACAAAATAGCCATTATCATTACCTGCTGCCGTTTGCACGTTATTCGCCGCTAATGCTGACATCACAGTTGTAGCCGAAAGGTTTTGAGCCGCCATTTTTTCAGGATCTAACCAAATACGCAGTGCATACTCAGATGCACCAAAAACATCAACACTCGCGACCCCTTCAACAGTAAAGAACTGAGGTTTGACTACGCGTTGAATATAGTCAGTCACTTGGCTTGCATCAAGTTTGTTAGAACGGAAACTAATATACATAATTCCCGAACCACCTGTAGAGGAAGAAACCGTTGGATCTTCAATACCACTTGGCAATTCAGAACGAACCGAGTTAACTTTGGCTAACACATCTGCCAAGGCTGCATTCGGATCGGTATTTAATTTCATTTTTACGGTGACAGTTGAAGTGCTTGGACTAGAGCTTGAAGACATATAGTCCACATTGTCTGCTTGTGCTACCGCTTCTTCAATTTTCGAGGTCACAAATGCCTGAATTAAGTTTGCATCTGCACCTGGATATGCGGTGGTCACCGTAATTACCGTTGTGGTCATTTTCGGATATTCGCGCACAGACAATTTCGAGATCGCTTGTAAACCTAAAATAATGATTAACAAGCTAATCGAAACCGCCAAAACAGGGCGACGAATAAATATATCGGTAAATCTCATTCGCTTTTCCTAATTAAAGATTCGTTTTATTTGCAGGTTGTTCTGTACCCACGCCCGCTTTATCTGCAACAGAAACTAATGCACCATTACTTAAGTTTTGCTGACCACCGGTCACAATTTTATCGCCAACTTTGACTTCATCGCCTTTTAATTGTGCATAAATACCTTGACGATCTTTCGTAAATACAGTGATTGATTTTGCACGGTACATATTTGCTGCTTTTTCTGCGCCGCCTAATTTCTCAATATCTTCATCGGAAAGTGCGGTCAAAATATAAAGCGATTCGCCATACATTTTGTAGCTCACTGCCACTTGTGGCACAACGATTTGATTATGCTCAGTTGGTAAAGCGACATTTAAGCGAGTAAACATACCGGATAATAATTTTGCACCATCTTCTGGTTCAAATGTTGCTTGAACATCGACTAAACCCGTTGAAGAATTAATTGCCGGCTCAATTGCAGTAACTTTTGCGGCAAAAGTTTCACCTTTACGTGCATCTGCCGTAGCCGTTACTTTTTGACCAATATGCAATTTATCTAATAGGTTTTGAGCAATCGCAAAATCCACTTTCATAGAAGAACGATCTTCCACTCGCACAATTTCAGTACCGTTTGAAACATATTGACCAACATTCACTTTCACGATACCGGCTTTACCATCAAATGGCGCGACGATTTGGCGACGCTCAATGGTTGCTTTTAATGACTCAATATTTGCCGCTTGTGCTTCATAAGCTGATTTTGCGTTATCTAATTCTTGACGAGAAACGGCACCGCTGCCAGCAAGGTTTGCATAACGTTGATAAGTTTGACGTAATGACACCACTTGAGCTTGAGCCGCTTGTAAGCTTGCACGCTCAACGGAACTATCTAACTCAACTAACAAATCACCCTTTTTCACGCTTTGGCCATTTTGCACGAGCACTTTAGACACGGTTCCAGCGCTTTGTGCACTTAACATCGCCCCTTGATTTGGACGAACAAGACCTGTTGTTTCAATGATCGGCGTCCATTCTGAAGCCTTAACTGTCATTGCGGTAACAGGAGAAGCTGTTTCAGGTTTATTTGCTAAGAAATCAGCAATACCTTTTGCTTTCATATGATTAAGAAAAATCATTGCAGCAAAAATTAACACAAATACGCCTAACGCTAATTTCAAAAAGAAAACGTGTGAGCGCTTTGGTCTATTAGTTTGAGTTATACTCATTTGGAAAACTCCATTAAGACAATAAAATGACTATTTCTGAATTGCACGCCAAGAGCGTTCAATGACAGATTCTAACACAACATCGGTAACCGCTATACCGAGAAATTTGTTATCTGAGGCTAAAACTATTGCAGTATCTAGACTCAGCAAAAATAAAATTCGAGGTTCTAAATTAGCTAACACATTTGCTGCTTGTCCATTGAGACAAAACTGATCCCAGCACGAATGCTCCATTTCTTTGCAGGTTTCAATAAACTCCAGCAAAGATTTATACTGGTTCATATTTGACAAAACCGTTGGATTTTCTTGAAGAAAATGCCAAATATTCCACCACATTTTTCTGTATTGTTCGAAAAAAGGTTGATTTTCATCAAAACCTTCTTCAATCGCCATAACAAACTTATTGAACACTCGACGAGCAAATTGTGCTAATAACTCGTCTTTACTCTTAAAATAAAGATAAATCGTACCCGCTGCGATGCCAGCTTCCTTGGCTAACTTATGCATAGAAAGATAATGTAATCCTTCTTTTGCCATAAGACGATCTGTTGCATCAAAGATCTGCTCGCTGACATCAAGCTTCGTTTTAGAGGCTTTTACTTGTCGCATAATAAAAAATTAAATTCTTAGGGTTATATATGAGAAAGGTCATTTAAGATGAATACTTAAAATGAATGAACGTTCATTTTATTGATTTTTCGTTTTTTGGCAAGTGAAAATATAAAAAAAGTGCGGTTATTTTTAACCGCACTTTTAAACTCTGAATTACATTCCAATCACAACGCAACTCGCTACTGATTTTGCTTTATCTTGTGCTGCTGTTGCTGCATCTCGACTACCAAATGGTCCTACACGTACGCGGTTCCATTCTTCACTTGTCGCAATTTGTGCATTTACGCCAGCCATCGCTAGACGACCTTGTAAGCTTTCTGCTTGTGCACGATTTTTAAATGCACCACATTGTAAGCCAAATCTTTTGCCGCCAGCCTGTACTTGTTGTTCAGCGGGTTTCGGTTCTGCTTTTTTCAGTTGCTCAGTTTTAGCTGGTTCCGTTTTAGCTGGTTCCGCCTTCACTACTTCTACTTTTTTCGGAGGTTCAGGCTTTTTAACTGGCTCTGTTTTTTTAACTGGCTCAGGCTTTTTCACTTCCGTTTTTGCTGTTTGCTGTGGCTGTGTTGGCTGAGCTTGCACTGTCTGTGCTGGTTGAGCTTGCTGTGCTTGAGCCGCGGCTTTTTCCGCATTCGCCGCTTCTTGCTCTTTACGTTGAGCTTCTAATTTTTTCGCTTCTTCTGCCGCTTTTTGTTCTTTTTCCATTTGAATCAGCACTTGACGCTGTTCTTCCGTCAAACGCATATTTTTTTCAACTGAAGAAGGATTATTATCCACCGGCACCGTACGAGTTTCTAATTCTTTAATATAGTGCCACACCTCTTCTGGGCGATTTGGTAACACACTTTTCGGTTGTGGTTTTTCCGGCTGAACATTTGTCGTCACTACAGGTGCTGGTGTTTTGCTTTTTAAAAAGTAAAGCCCTAATCCAAAACCTAATACCGCCACCAACGCAAGAACAATTAAGGTATTGCGATTAAAACTTTTCTTTGTTTTCTTTTTATTATTTTTTGAGCCGCTTCGACCCGCAAAATCTCGATGAGCCACGATAAAATCCTAAAATATTCGATAAATTAAACTTAGAGTATAAAAAAACGCTTAATTCTACTGGAAAACAGTGCATTTTTCTAGGGAATTTTTGCTAACTCAAATCCAATGGATCCACGTCTAAAATCAACCGCACTTGAGAAGACTTTATCAGCTCTGGAGAATATCGACTTAATGCCGTCTGTAATTGTTTTCGAGAAGCGTGTTGTAACAACAATTGCCAACGATACTGTCCCGCTTTTTTGCTGAACGGTGCAGGAATTGGCCCCAACACTTGCAAGCCTTCAATTTTTTGCTCATAGAAGAAAGACGCCAATTGCGACAATGCATTTTCCGCCTCTTCAGAATGACGACATTGTGCTTTAAACAACGCTTGGAAACTAAACGGAGGCAAGCCCATATTATGGCGTAACTTCAGCGTTTCTTCTGCAAAGGCTTGATAACCTTTTTCAAGTAATGTGGTTAATAACGGGTGATCCGGATAATGCGTCTGCAAAACCACTTCCCCCTGTTTTTCTGCTCTGCCTGAGCGCCCCGCCACTTGAACATAAAGCTGTGCTAAACGCTCTTCGGCTCTGAAATCAAGGGAAAACAAGGCATTATCAACATTCACTAAAGCAACCAAAGTGACATTCGGGAAATGGTGTCCTTTGGCTAACATTTGGGTACCAATTAAAATCTGGCTTTTACCTTGCTGAATATCCTCTAAATAACCTTCAAGCTTGCCTTTTCGTGCCGTGCTATCACGATCGATACGTGCAATATTGTATTGTGGGAAACGTGCTTTTAAGGTTTCTTCTAACTGTTCTGTGCCTAAACCCGTTGTGACTAAATGCGTTGAACCACAATGACCACATTGCATCGGCACTGTTTTTTGCGCACCACAATGATGGCAGCGTAAAACACGCTGATGTTGATGGTAGGTATAAGGTTTTTCGCAATGATGGCACTCATCAATCCAACCACATTCATGGCATAACAACACGGGGGCGAATCCACGTCGATTAAGGAATAACAATACTTGGTTGCCTTTTTCTAAGTGTTCTTGCATACGTTGCAATAGCGGTTCCGATAAGCCGTTTTGAATTCGTTGATGTTTTAAATCAATCACAAATTGACGAAGTGCGGTCGCATTTCCTGCTCTTTTTGATAAGACCAAATGATGATATTTACCATTTTGTACGTTATTCACACTTTCCAAACTAGGGGTCGCAGAACCTAATAAGATAGGGATATTGAGCTTTTGCGCTAAAACAATACCTAAATCTCTTGCATGATAACGCCAACCATCTTGCTGTTTAAACGAGCCGTCATGCTCTTCATCTAAAATGATTAAGCCGAGATCTGAAAACTGGGTGAAGAGCGCTGATCTCGTGCCGATCACGATTGCACTCTGTCCTGTTCTTGCACGCTCCCAAACATTTAAGCGTTGCGTATCGTTCAAGTTAGAATGCAATACATCAATTTCCACATTAAAACGTGCTTGGAAACGTCTCACAGTTTGAGGGGTAAGCCCAATTTCAGGAACAAGCACTAAAACCTGTTTACCTTTCTTTAAAACCTCTTCAATGTATTGCAGATAGATTTCAGTCTTACCTGAACCAGTCACGCCCTCTAACAACCACACATTAAAGCCTTCTTGGAAAATCAACTGGCTAAATGCAAGGGCTTGTTGCTTGTTTAAGGTCAATCGGTTATCAAGATTAACTAAAGGATTATTCCCTAAAGTCTGTTGCCAACTTTTTTGTTCTGTTGGCACAATAATCTCTTCTACATAATCTTTGCCTTTAAGCGCTGACCAAATTGCGGAACTGATTTCATTGTTACCTTTTTCTAAATCTTGCGTTAGCAATAAATTTAAGGCTTCAATTTGTTTTTTGGCGCGTTTTAATTCACCCGATTCTAACGCTTGTTTTCCAAGGTCCGTAATACGCCAAAAAGTGCGGTCATTTTTAACCGCACTTTCTCCATTGCGGAGTTTGACTGGCAACGCTTGAAACAACACATCGCCTAATGCTGCACGATAATAATTAGCGGACCAAGCCAACCAATCCCACGTTGTGGAATTAAAAAGTGATTCAGCATCAAGTACATCAATAATCGGTTTTAACTTCTCTTTTGCGACATCCGAAGAAGCCGGCAAATCCACCACGATCCCGACTCGTTTTTGCGAACCAAAAGGCACCAACACTCGTCCACCAACGATTGGTGTCAAGTCGGGCGCATAGAGATAATCAAAAAATCGGGGAAGCGGTACGGCTAATGCAACTCGGACAATATTCATAATAAAAAACAATTAAAAATTTTCGCCATTATACGGGAATTAGGTGGAAAAATCCCACAACCTTGCCTTTTAGTGTATAATCGCCGCCAATTTTAATTGAGCGAATAAAAACCATGACAGAAGCGCAAAAAACCTTTGCTGATCAAAAACGTAAAACCGTTGAAACGGCTGAATTTACAGAAGATGGTCGTTATAAACGTAAAGTTCGTAGCTTTGTGTTGCGGACTGGTCGCTTAAGTGATTTTCAAAAAAATATGATGAACGATCACTGGGCTGATCTTGGATTAGATTATCAAAACGCCCCTTTTGATTTTGCGGCGATTTACGGTAATTCGAATCCTGTTATATTAGAAATTGGCTTCGGGATGGGGAAATCGTTAGTGGATATGGCTGAAGCGAATCCTGATAAAAATTATCTCGGTATTGAAGTACACACGCCTGGTGTGGGAGCCTGTATTGCTTATGCGGTAGAAAAAGGCGTGAAAAACCTTCGCGTAATTTGCCATGATGCCACTGAAATTTTACGTGATTGTGTAAAAGACGGCGAATTAGGCGGTTTGCAGCTTTTCTTCCCTGATCCGTGGCATAAAGCGAAACATCATAAACGCCGCATTGTTCAACCGCACTTTGTGGAGCAAGTCGTCCAAAAATTACAACCAAATGGCTTTATTCATATGGCAACAGATTGGGAAAACTATGCGGAACAAATGCTCGAAGTGCTTTCAGCGAATGAAAACTTAATCAATACTGCCGAACAAGATTATATTCCACGTCCTGATTTCCGCCCTCTTACAAAATTTGAGGCACGCGGCCATCGCTTAGGTCACGGCGTATGGGATTTATACTTTAAGAAAAAATGATCATCAATGATGACTATACCCATTACCTTAACATAGGAGAACATTGAAAATGAAAACTCGTAATCAACGTCAACGTAAAAAACTTCACTTAGCTGAATTCCAAGAATTAGGCTTTTTAGTGAATTGGCAATTTGCTGAAGGAACCAGCATCGAAACTATCGATGAAACCGTTGATCGTTTTATTGCTGAAGTGATTCAACCAAACGGCTTAGCTTATGAAGGTAGCGGCTATTTACATTGGGAAGGCTTAGTGTGCTTAGAGAAAATCGGCAAATGTGATGAAAGCCATCGCCAATTAGTGCAAAAATGGTTAGAAGAGAATAAATTGCAACAAATCGAAATCAGCGAATTATTCGATATTTGGTGGGATTACCCAACCAAAAACGCATAATGTTTTAAATATTTTTAAGGGCGGGCTTTCCGCCCTTTTTAATAATCATTTTCACTTATTTCTTAACAATTTATTTACATTAATAACATATTTTAAAAATATCCTTGATCTAACTCAATAAAAGTGTATATTTTTTAAAAATTACTCCTTTTAGGTAGTTACTATTTTATCATTAGAACTAGATAATGCACCCCCTGAAAATACCGAATTTTAAAGAAAAATATGGCGATTGAGAACCCTTCTCGCAGACAGTTATTACGTGGGCAGTTTTTGCAATCGTTACATTCTGAAAGCGCTAAAATTCAAGGTATTAATGCTATACGTCCACCTTGGTCGGTAAACGAAGCAGACTTTACAGATAAATGTACTCGATGCGGTGATTGCATACTGGTATGCGAAACCCAAATTATCGTAAAAGGCGATGGCGGCTTTCCTGAAATACAATTTGACAAAGGCGAATGCACTTTCTGCCAAAAATGTGTTTTAGTCTGCGAACAACCGATTTTTCGTTCATTAGAAGAAGAGCCTTGGGCACATAAAGTTGAGATTACAACGCAGTGCCTAACCGAAAATCGAGTGGAATGTCGAAGTTGCCAAGATAGCTGTCCGATGAATGCCATCCGTTTTCGATTACAGCTTGGTGGTGTGGCAAAACCTATTTTAGATTTAGAAAGTTGTAATGGTTGTGGTGCTTGTTTAAGCGTTTGCCCAACAAAAGCAATAAAAATTCTTAATTTTGAAACAAATACAGATGAGTCAATTTAGCGAAAATGAAAACTGGTATGTATGCAGTATTGTTGTGCAAGCCAGACCTGAAAAACTCAGCCAAGTCAAAGAAGCTATTTTAGCTATTTCAGGTGCTGAAATTCATGGTGAAAAATCTGAAGAAGGCAAATTGGTGGTTACCCTTGAAAGTAACCGTCAATTAGCTTTAGCGGATCTTATGGATGAAATTAAAGATATCCCAGGAGTAATTGTCGTGTCTTTAATTTCTAATTACTTAGATGAAAAATAAATAATTTAGGTATACATGCCATTTTGTATATTCTAAAAAATTCAACAACGAGTGGGGAAAACTATGGAACTTAATCGTAGAGATTTTATGAAAGCCAATGCTGCGCTTGCAGCAGCTGCGGCTGCCGGTATGACCATCCCTGTTAAACAGGTTGATGCGGCAGAAGATATGGGCATCAAATGGGATAAAGCGCCATGTCGTTTCTGTGGTACAGGATGTAGCGTATTGGTAGGAACCAAAGATGGTCGAGTTGTCGCAACTCAAGGTGACCCAGATGCAGAGGTAAACCGCGGTTTAAACTGTATCAAAGGTTACTTCCTTTCTAAAATCATGTACGGTGCAGACCGTGTACAAACTCCGTTATTACGTATGAAAGATGGTAAATTCCATAAAGAAGGTGACTTTACACCAGTTTCTTGGGATCAAGCTTTCACTATCATGGCGGAAAAAATTAAAGACATCTTGAAGAAAAAAGAACCGAATGCTGTCGGTATGTTCTCTTCAGGTCAAACAACCATCTACGAAGGTTACGCAAAAGTAAAACTTTGGAAAGCTGGTTTCCGTTCTAATACTATCGACCCGAATGCTCGTCACTGTATGGCGACTGCAGCAGTTGCATTTATGCGTACATTTGGTATGGATGAACCTATGGGCTGCTATAACGACATCGAAAAAACTGATGCGTTTGTGCTTTGGGGTTCAAACATGGCGGAAATGCACCCAATTTTGTGGTCTCGTATTTCTGACCGTCGTCTTTCTTCTGATAATGTGAAAGTTGTGGTTATGTCAACATTCGAACACCGTTCGTTTGAATTAGCTGATGTGCCTATCGTATTTAATCCACATTCAGATCTTGCAATTCTTAACTACATTGCAAACTACATTATCCAAAATGATAAAGTAAACTGGGATTTCGTTAACAAACACACCAAATTCAAACGTGGTGAAACCGATATCGGTTACGGTTTACGTCCAGAACATCCACTTGAAGTTGCAGCGAAAAATCGTAAAACTGCAGGTAAAATGCATGACTCTGACTTCGAAGAATTCAAGAAAATCGTTGCACCTTATACATTAGATGAAGCACACCGTATTTCTGGTGTACCAAAAGATCAACTTGAAACTTTAGCGAAGATGTACGCAGATCCAGAACAGAACTTAGTGTCTTACTGGACAATGGGCTCTAACCAACATACTCGTGGTGTATGGGTTAACCACATGACCTATAACGTACACTTATTAACCGGTAAAATTTCTAAACCAGGTTGTGGTCCGTTCTCATTAACTGGTCAACCTTCAGCTTGTGGTACAGCGCGTGAAGTAGGTACTTTCGTTCACCGTTTACCAGCGGACATGGTTGTAACTAATCCGAAACACGTTGAAATCACCGAGAAAAAATGGAAATTACCAAAAGGTACAATTCCAACTGTACCTGGCTATGCAGCGGTACAACAAAGCCGTGCCTTAAAAGACGGTAAACTGAATTTCTTATGGCAAATGAGCACCAACAACATGCAAGGCGGTCCAAATATCAACGACGAAATTTTCCCTGGTTGGCGTAATCCTGAAAACTTTATCGTTGTTTCAGACCCTTACCCATCAGTTTCTGCAGTTGCAGCTGACTTAATTCTTCCAACTTGTATGTGGGTAGAAAAAGAAGGGGGCTACGGTAATGCTGAGCGTCGTACTCAATTATGGCGTCAACAAGTAAAAGGCCCAGGTGAGTCTCGTTCTGACTTATGGCAAATTGTTGAATTCGCCAAATACTTCAAAACTGATGAAGTATGGGGTGAAGAATTATTAGCTCAAATGCCTGAATATCGTGGCAAAACTTTATATGAAGTGCTTTACGAAAATGGTGAAGTAAACAAATTTAAAGTACCAACAGATGTTCCTGGCTATATTAACGATGAAGCTGATTACTTCGGTTACTACTTGCAAAAAGGTTTATTCGAAGAATACGCTGACTTCGGTCGTGGTCATGGTCATGACTTAGCGCCATTCGATACTTATCACCAAGTACGTGGTTTGCGTTGGCCAGTTGTTGACGGTAAAGAAACCTTATGGCGTTACCGTGAAGGCTTTGACCCGTATGTCAAACCAGGTGAAGATATCGCATTCTATGGCTATCCAGATAAAAAAGCGATTATTCTAGGTGTACCTTATGAGGCTCCAGCTGAATCACCAGATGAAGAATATCCATTATGGTTATGTACTGGTCGTGTACTTGAACACTGGCATACCGGTACCATGACACGTCGCGTACCTGAATTACACCGTGCATTCCCGAACAACTTAGTTTGGATGCACCCAGCAGATGCGAAAAAATATGGCTTACGTCATGGGGATAAAGTGAAATTAATTACACGCCGTGGTGAAATGATTTCTTACTTAGATACCCGTGGTCGTAACAAATGTCCTCAGGGTTTAATTTACACCACCTTCTTTGATGCAGGTCAGCTTGCGAACAAATTAACATTGGATGCAACCGACCCAATCTCTGGCGAAACCGACTTCAAAAAATGTGCGGTTAAAGTGGTGAAAGCATAGGTTTTCCCTTTCGTTTCTAGTCTCTCTCTCTTTAAACTAAAGAGAGGAATTTAAAAATAAGAGCGGTCAAATTTTGCAACGTTTTTACAAAACAAGACCGCTTATAAAAGGAAACGCAGATGAAACTTGATCCTAACCGTCGTCAGTTTCTAAAAAACGTGACAAGAACGGCAGCTGGAGTATGTGGAGTTGGAGTGATTCTTGGCTTACAGCAACAACAAGCTAAAGCCAAAGAAGGGGTTGCCTTACGCCCACCTGGTGCTTTACCGGAGAAGGATTTCTTGGCAGCTTGTACCCGCTGCGGACAGTGTGTCCAAGCATGTCCATACGATATGTTGTATTTAGCTTCGCTCATTTCCCCAATGGAAGCTGGCACACCTTATTTTATCGCCCGGGATAAACCTTGCGAAATGTGTCCTGATATTCCTTGTATGAATGCTTGTCCAAGTGGTGCATTAAGTGAAGAACTCAAAGATATCAATGATGCAAGAATGGGATTAGCCGTATTGCTAGACCATGAAACTTGTCTTAACTGGCAGGGGTTGCGTTGTGATGTGTGTTACCGCGTTTGTCCATTAGTAGATAAAGCGATTACACTTGAACGTATTCATAATGATCGCACGGGTATTCATGCGAAGCTTATTCCAACTGTTCACTCTGATGCTTGCACCGGATGCGGTAAATGCGAACAAGCTTGTGTATTAGAAGAAGCGGCAATTAAAGTCTTACCGATGGATATCGCCAAAGGACTACTTGGTCGCCACTATCGCTTAGGCTGGAAAGAAAAACAAAATGCCGGAAAATCCTTAATTGAGGAGCAACATCCGGATGGCTTACGTCCAGCAATGGATGCTCGTATGCCGGAAGGCTTACATGAGCCGGTTTATCAGCCGATGCAGGTTCAACCGAACCAAAAGGTGGCAACACCGAATCGTGCAACAATGGATTATGTGCCGAATCCAACGACAGTTCCAGAAGCTGAGCAATTCCCTAATCTGGACTTGAACATTAAGGGGGTAAAATAATGGCTGAAAAATATACCCCAAATAAGCCAAAAGATGCCGGCTTAGAGGCACGCCAAAAACTCGGTTGGTGGCATGCTTATCGCTTTTTAATTCTACGTCGAATCAGTCAATTAAGTATTATTTTAATGTTCTTAAGTGGCCCTATTTGTCAAGTTTGGATTTTAAAAGGCAATTACAGCTCAAGCATGCTTTTGGATACTGTGCCATTGACAGATCCATTGATTACTGCTGAAAGTTTAGCGACAGGTTATTTACCAGAAATTACAACGATTATTGGCGCCTTGGTTATTATCATATTCTACGCCATAGTTGCAAGCAAAGCCTTTTGTAGTTGGGTTTGCCCAATGAATATTGTGACTGATGCAGCAGCTTGGTTACGTAGAAAATTAGGTATTCGACAATCATTAAAAATTTCACGTCAACTTCGTTATGTGATTTTAACCGTGATTTTAATAGGTAGTGCAATAACGGGTACGCTCTTATGGGAGTGGGTAAACCCTGTTGCAGCGCTTGGACGTATCTTTGTCTTTGGAACAGGTGCAACCCTTTGGTTGGTCGCAGTCATCTTTTTATTTGACTTACTTGTTGCTGAGCATGGCTGGTGTGGTCACCTTTGCCCAATTGGTGCGATATATGGTGTCATTGGCGCTAAAAGCCTGATAAAAATTAACGTAATCGATCGCGATCGCTGTGACCGTTGTATGGACTGTTATAATGTTTGCCCTGAACCGCAAGTATTAAGACTTCCTTTGCACGGTGGACCAGAAGATAGCCAAATTATACTGGCAAAAGATTGCATTACTTGTGGACGTTGTATTGACGTCTGCGCAGAAAATGTATTTGCATTTGGATCTCGCTTTGAGAAACAAATAAAAATTAAAAATATTTAATTATTTAATGGAGTGGATTTCATGAAAAAATCATTTATTTTCATGCTAGCTTTATGTAGCGGATTGGCATTTGCTGATGCGCCACAAGTTGCAAATAGCATCGACAAAGCAACAGAAAGTATTGCACCTGCATTTACTAACCCTTATAAAGATGTAGGCAATATTCCAGTAACTTTCCCAAATCAGCCCCCACTAGTCCCGCATAGTGTACGTGGCTTACAAGTAACAAAAAATGCAAACCAATGTTTAGGCTGCCACTCTCCGGATGTTGCTCCAACAACGGGGGCACCTCGCGTACCTGAAAGTCATTTTTTAACACGAGATGGCCAAAAAACAGAAGGTACCTCACCTCGTCGTTATTTCTGTTTACAATGCCACGTTCAGCAAACTAACGTAAATCCAATTATTCAAAATAAATTCGAAACCATTCGTCAAATGCAAGGTAAATAAGGAGCTAAACCATGATTAAATCAAGCATTCAGAAAGTTTGCCGTTGGTTACGCTCTCCAAGCAAAATGGCAATTGGTGGGGTTATTTTATTAACTATCATTGGTACTATCGTTGGAACTAACCTGTTTAATGCAGGAATGGCAACAACCAATACAGAGCAATTCTGCTCAGACTGTCATACTAATGACGTTGTACCTGAATACCAAGCGTCAATCCACTTTAGTAACCGTTCAGGTGTGAAAGCAATTTGTTCAGACTGTCACGTTCCGCATGAATTTGTACCTAAAATGATCCGAAAAATGCAGGCATCGACAGAAGTTTATGCTCACTTTACAGGTAAAGTCGATACTAAAGAAAAATTCGAAAAACATCGTTTAGAAATGGCAGAACGCGAATGGGCGCGTATGAAAGCGAATAACTCACAAGAGTGCCGTAACTGCCATAACTTCAATGATATGGACTTTACTCAACAAAAAACTGTGGCACAACAAATGCACGCCCTTGCACAGGAACAAAACAAAACCTGTATCGATTGTCACAAAGGTATTGCGCATAACCTTCCACACATGGAAAAAGTACAACAAAGCTTTATTCCTGCGGATATGTTAAAAGCAAATGAAAAACCTGCAGATAACAAAGATGCTAAATAATCTTATAGCGAAATAATAAATCGGCACTCAAAATGAGTGCCGATTTTATTTTTATTTTTTAAGGAAGCCTTTATCAGATAATACCCTTAACGGTTGCATATCGCTATTTCCCATAATAACTAAACTCGGGTCTGAGCGTAAACAGCTACCACCATAATGCCCCCCTACAGTGAAAGTACAGACCTGAACATATTGGTTTTCCACTTTTGGTAAACACCAAAGCTGTTGATAAATACTTTCCTGCTTATCAAAATGGCCATCTGTGCTATCAAGTACAGATTTGCACTCACCAATTAGTTTCACATTATCACCTCGGCGACCTGCAATTGGCTTTTGTGCGTAACCATTTTTAATCAGCTCAGGCGTCAATTCAAATCCTGCTTCTAGTAGATAACGATGGTTTGGGAATAGTGACCACAACACTGGTAAGATCGCTTTATTACTCGGAATAGCCGTCCACAGTGGCTCATAAACTAGAACTTCTGGACGAAGTAACACATCAATCAACCGCACTTTGTCTTCTGGATATCCCGTACGAATTGGTGGAGCGACTTCCATACCTGTCGCATCTTCACGAAGTTGCTCTAACATGGTTTCCCAAGCCCATGTTTTCCATACCGTTTTTATCTGGTTGTCTTCATCATCAATTAAACGACCACGACTATCCCAATGTAATCCCTCTGTGCCATGAATAATTTTGGCTTGAAATCCCGCTTGAACCAGTGCGTTACGCATAAACAATGAGTGGTAATCTTCTTCATCATCATGATCTTGCATAATATGAACAAGCGACGTAGCTTCACTGTGTTTCCAGCAATCTGCTAGCGCATTACGTAAACCATCAGCAGGATTTTCACCCATATTCAATCCGCCTTGGATTGCCCATCGATTCATAAACTCACCGGCTTCCGCATGACAAGAGGCTGAATCTGCGTTGTATTCATACACTTTCAATCCTCGATTATCCATGCAGAAATCTAAACGCCCCGTAATGGTTTGATAACGACGATTTTGCCAAGACAACCGTAAGCGAGGCCATAATAATTTTGGAATATTGAAATATTCTAATAGCTTATCGTCTTTTAAAACTTTATCTGTGGCATGCAAATACATTAAATGTAATTCATTGGTTGCACGAATCAACTCATGTTGTGCTGTTTCAGATATCGTAAAATAGCGATATTGATCCGAATGGCTGACTTTATGCCCTCCCATAGCCTTCACATAGGCAGCTTCAAATTCATTTTGCTCATTCAGCCATTTATGCTCAAACTGACCGTTGTTTTCAATATGTTCTGCATGAATTTCAAGTGTCTCTTTTTCTGGCGTTGGCTGCGGCAAACTGTATTCGGTGTCTTCCGTTTGGATCATCCAACCTAAAATTTCGGTGTCATCAAAGGTATCATGCAAAAAATAGCCTGTTTCAGAAACTGTCATCGGTAATTCACGCGTCCATTGCTGCCCGCTAGGTAAGCGAGAGTGAATCACGTTTTGCTCAGCAATACGGATTTTATCTTCTAATACCTCGGTAATGATCGCCACATGCCCTGTATGTTTAAATTCACCGCCCTCCTGCCAAATTAGCAATGCACCTGCTTCAGGCTTACGTTTGCAACCATTTGCAAAGGCTTGTAAAGGTAATAAGGCATCATTCACCACTTGACGTAAAAATCGTAAAGAAAAGATCTCGTAAGCCATTCCTACATCAGTAAACACCATGCCATGGTTGAGATAGAGATAGCGACGTGCAAACTCCACACACTGCCATTTATATCCCATATACTCTCGCCCTAAATAACTGCGAAAGGCAGCATCATCCGGATACTCTTTCTCATCGGCTGTATGATAATCGGATGAATAAATCGCAATGCCGCCCGGTGCATAGCCTAATAAGCTCCCGAAAGGATCGTGTGTACTGATGTTTGCTGAACGTTCAGGCATAAAAACTCCCTGTTAAATAACAACTAGAAATAGTATAGATCTTTTGTCTGATTCCCCCCAAAGGCTTTTAAAAGAAATATCGAAATTTTAATCTCACACAATTTTGAAAAAGAAAAAGGGCTGACAGATGTCAGCCCCAAAACAAACCTAAAAATAACCGCACTTAAGGTTATTTCACATACCAATGTGCTAATAAAATCCCTGTATTTACTGCAATATTTAATCCTGCTTTTAGTGGATTACTTAAAGAAAGACGCACATTTACATCTTGTTTCTCACGAATATCGTCCGTACTACCTTCACTCAATACCAACGCGACTTTCTCTGCAAATTTGAGTTGTTCCAACGCCACACCTTGTTTATTGGTTGATACATGAATAATCTGATAGCCAGCCTTACGTAAAGCCTCTAAAGCAATTTCAGTGCTTTCTGTTTCTAAAATACGAATATGCTCCATTCCGCCTTCAGCTACACGCATCGCAGCCGGTGCATAAAGCTGTTCAACTTGATTTGTTACCACATTTTTAATGCCATAGAAGGCACAAGTACGCACAACGCTACCTAGGTTTTGCGCATTATTGACTTGATCAAGCACGACTAAACAGTCTTCTTGATGCGGTACATCTAAATAACCTTGCAAAGAAAAAGTACGTTGTTTTTTCACTAACATACAAATTCCGCCATGATGCTCCGTGCCGCTTACTAAGCTTAGCTCATCACTATCCACCACGTGATACACTTTTTTATTTGCGGCTAAATAACTGAAAATCTCGCCAATTCGATGCGCCATTTGCACCGTTGCCCATACGCGAACGATGCTCTCTGGACGTTCTGCAAACAATTCTAAGCATGCATTTTCACCATACACTTTCATTTCTTCAGCGCGATTCTTTTTAATTTTCTCTGGTGCTCGTGGTGATAATGCACCCGTTTTCTTTTCTTTCGCTTTATAACTCACGCCAGTACTTTTTACTGTTACTTTTACCGAGCCACTTTCACCATTGGCTTTATTTAATGAAAGTTCAGCAATTTTCGGTTCTCTCACTTCTTGCTGTTGGAAACCTCGAGAAGGTTTACGATCATCCCGTTTTTTATCAAAGTGCGGTCGATTTCCCTCACGTTTTTCATTATTACGACGTTCATCAAAGCGACGTTCTTTATCATTAAATGTTCGTTTTGGGCTACGCTCTTGAAAAGATTTGGTGGAATTTGTTTGGAATGATGGTTTGCGTGAATTGCTCATAATTTGCTTCTCGAAGGAAAAATTGGATAATAATTCGCCAAAAAATGCGAAAATTTGTGAGCATTATAACGAAAAAAAACCTTTTTTCTATCAATCCTCAAAGGAAATATTGTAAACTAGAGCATTAATTTTTAGTGTAGAGATCGATTATGTTAATCAATAAAGCTAAACGAGCAGAACAAAATTTAAAAAATTTGCCTTTTCTTCCTTTACAGGCTGAACAGGTTGAGTTTCTGTTTAGTCCGCTTGAATTCAAAGCACAAATTATAGAATTAATTCGCCAAGCTAAAAAACGTATTTACGTGACCGCGCTTTATTGGCAAAAAGATGAAGCGGGACAAGAAATTCTCAATGAAATTTATCGCGTAAAACAAGATCATCCAGAATTGGATGTGAAAATTTTAGTAGATTGGCATCGTGGACAACGCAATTTACTCGGTGCAGAAAAATCAGCTACTAACGCTGATTGGTATTGTGAACAACGCCAAACCTATCAACTTCCTGATGAACCCAATATGTTCTTCGGTGTACCTATTAATACCCGTGAAGTCTTCGGCGTGTTGCATATTAAAGGCTTTATCTTTGACGATACCGTGCTTTATAGCGGCGCAAGCATCAATAACGTGTATTTACAACAACAAGATAAATACCGTTACGACCGCTATCAAAAAATCCATAATGCTGCACTGGCAGACTCTATGGTTAATTTCATCAATGATTATTTATTGGATTTCAGCGCAGTACATCCATTAGATGTGGCTAATCGTCCTCGCACCAAAGAAATTCGTAGTGCAATAAAAGCTTATCGTAAAAACTTATCTGCCCATGCGGAATATCAGTTGGAAAGTGCGGTTGGTTTTTCCGATGTTTTAACCATTTCACCACTTTTTGGTTTAGGTGCATCGGGCAATGAATTAAACCAAGTTATCGAAGATTTATTCTTACAAGTGCAGGAAAAATTGGTGATTTGCACCCCTTATTTCAACTTCCCTCGCACACTAAGAAGTAAACTTGCCCGCTTATTAGAGCAAGGAAAGCGTGTCGAAATTATCGTGGGTGATAAAGTCGCGAACGATTTCTATATTCCACCAGAGCAGCCATTTAAAATGGCAGGTGCATTGCCTTATTTATATGAAAGCAATCTTCGTCGTTTCTGCGAGAAATTTGATGCTTACATTAAAAATGGCCATTTAACGGTGCGTTTATGGAAAGATGGCGATAACACTTATCACCTCAAAGGTGTTTGGGTGGACAACCAGTATATTCTTTTAACGGGGAACAACTTAAACCCGCGCGCATGGCGTTTAGATGCGGAAAATGGATTATTAATCCACGATCCAAAACAAGAACTTCTGCCACAAGTGGAAAAAGAATTGTCGCATATCCGCCAACATACCAAAGTATTGCAAGATTATTCTGAATTAGAAGAATTAACGCAATATCCTGAACCGGTGCAAAAACTCTTGAAGAAGTTTGCGCGGATTCAAGCAGATAAATTAGTCAAAATGATTTTATAAACATAAAAATAAGCCGGCAAATGTCGGCTTATTGCTTTGATCTTACGCAAAAATATCAACTAACATTGCGCAAGTGAAATAAGTTGTTATAATCGCCCAACTTTTTAATCTTATCGGAGAAATCAATGAACCCAATTTCTTATTGGCAACGCCTAAAAGTTGCATTTCAATATGTGATGCCACAAATCTATATGACACAAGCAGCAGGTTGGTTAGCTAAACAAAAATGGGGCGCAGTGACACATTTTGTGATTAAAGCGTTTGCAAAAAAATACAACATTGATATGAGCATTGCTGAAAAAGAAAAATTCAGTGATTACGCCAGTTTTAATGAATTCTTTATCCGTCCATTAAAAGAAAATGCACGACCAATTAACCAAAATCCAACCGCACTTTGTTGCCCTGCGGATGGCCGTGTAAGTGAATGTGGACACATTGATGATGACCGCCTATTACAAGCGAAAGGTCACTTCTTCAGCTTAAATGATTTATTAGCGGAAGATAAAGATTTAACCGAGACCTTTAAAAATGGGGAATTCATCACCACTTATTTATCACCACGTGATTATCACCGTGTGCATATGCCATGTGATGGTACTCTTCGCAAAATGATTTACGTACCGGGTGATTTATTCTCCGTCAATCCGTTTTTAGCGAAACATGTGCCGAACCTCTTTGCGCGTAATGAGCGTGTAATTTGTGTCTTTGATACTGAATTCGGCACCATGGTACAAATCTTAGTGGGCGCAACAATCACTGCGAGTATCGGCACTGTTTGGGCTGGCGTTATTAACCCACCACGTCATAACGAAGTGAAAGAGTGGACTTATGAAGGTGAAAGTGCGGTTAAATTAAGCAAGGGTCAAGAAATGGGTTGGTTCCAACTTGGTTCTACCGTGATTAATTTATTCCAAGCCGGCCAAGTGAAAATTGCCGATCATTTAAGTGTTGATGAACCTGTTCGCATGGGTGAAATCTTGGCATTGAAAAAATAGTTTTACAACAAAGGAAAAAACATGACAGCTCAAATTTTTGAACAAGTAAAATTAGAAAGTATTTCTGAAAAAGGCAGCTACGGTATCGGTTTACAAATCGGTCAACAATTAGCAGATAGCCAAATGGATATTTCTGTTGAAGCGGTAGCAAAAGGCATTTTCGATGCGTTAAACCGTAATCAACCTGCATTAGAAATTAATGATTTAATGCATTCTGTTCAAGCACTTCAACAACAAGCAGCTGAAGCACAACAAGCGCAATTTAAAGCGATTGAAGAAGAAGGTAAAAAATTCTTAGAAGAAAACGCGAAAAAAGCGGGCGTAAACGTGACTGACAGCGGTTTACAATACGAAATTTTAAGCGAAGGTAACGGAAACAAACCATCTGCAACTGATAAAGTACGTGTTCACTACACAGGTACATTACCAGATGGTACCGTATTCGATAGTTCTGTTGCTCGTGGTGCACCAGCTGAATTCCCAGTAAATGGCGTAATTCGTGGTTGGGTTGAAGCATTACAAATGATGCCTGTTGGTTCTAAATGGAAACTCACTATTCCACACGAACTGGCTTACGGTGAACGCGGTGCGGGTGCATCTATCCCTCCATTCTCAACCTTAGTGTTTGAAGTCGAATTACTCGATATTCTTTAAAAAGAAAAAGTGCGGTTAAAATTAACCGCA
>NZ_KV838003.1:60122-90912 GCF_001838615.1 Haemophilus sp. HMSC61B11 | reverse complement strand
TGCGGTTAAAATTAACCGCACTTTTTTATTCTTCTTCATCTTCGCTATAACGATCATCATCGTCATAATCATAGGTTAAGAGAGCATCCTCATCATAACCCTCTATATCAATCTGAACGCCATTTGAGCCTGCATCAAAACCGTTAAACCATGCGGTTCTCAGCTCTTCAGGTACACGTCGGCCACAATAATTAATTCGTTTATTCAATTGAGATTGGCTTTGCGCTTGGAAATCTTTTCCTACACGATAACCATCTAAATACCAGTCATCTTTATCATGACAAACCGTCGTATTTAAACGCTTTACGTGTTTGCTCACTGAAATGGGGCTACGATGTTTTACATAATAGCCCTGCGTACAAGCGCTTAATAGCCCAACAGCTAAAACGGTCGCTATTAATCTCATGTTGTCTCCTTTTACTACTTAATGTCGGGCTATTACCCCCTTTTTATGGTTTTATAGACCGACAAAATAAAAGGAAGGTTCAGAAAATATGAGAGATCCGATTTCTATTGTAGGCTAGAGCACAATCATATCATCACGATGTAACGCAACTGCACCGTACTCATAGCCAAGAATTTGTTCAATTTCTTGGGATTTTTTCCCTTTGATTAATTCCAACGCATCGCTGTTATAACGAGGCATACCGAGTGCAATCACTTTACCTGAGGTATTTTTAATTTTGACGACTTCACCGCGTGAGAAACGCCCTTCCACAGCCGTAATCCCTGCAGGCAACAACGATTTATTCTGTACTAACATCGCATTTTCAGCCCCCTCATCAATCGTCAGTATACCCGCTGATGGTGCGGCAAATAACCACTGTTTACGACTTTCTAAACGATCTGAATGATGCGCAATAAATTTCGTGCCAATTGGTTTATCATACGCCAAATCCACAATAACATCAGGTCGGCTACCTGGTGCAATAATGGTTTCAATGCCCGAACGCGTTGCCACATCTGCCGCAATTATTTTTGTACTCATCCCGCCAGTACCAAGGTTTGTACCGCTACCGCCTGCAATAGAACGAATATGGTCGGTAATTTGTTCAACCACAGGAATCAATTTCGCATCTGGATTTTTACGAGGATCGCTTTCGAACAAACCTTGTTGATCCGTTAATAAATAAAGTTGTTCCGCTTGCACTAAAATCGCAACTAGAGCCGATAAGTTATCGTTATCCCCTACTTTAATCTCAGCCGTTGCCACCGCATCATTCTCGTTAATCACAGGAATAATCTGATTGTCTAACAGGGCATGTAATGTATCGCGCGCATTTAAAAAACGTTCACGGTCTTCAATATCAGCACGAGTTAATAAAATTTGTCCAATATGAATATCATAAATCGCAAATAATTTTTCCCAGGCTTGAATAAGCTGACTCTGCCCTACTGCGGCTAGAAGCTGTTTTGACGCAATAGTTGGAGGAAGTTGAGGATGATTTAAATAATGTCGTCCAGCGGCAATCGCACCTGATGTCACAATCACGACACGAAAACCCACTTGATGAAGTTGTGCAATCTGGCGAACAATATCGACCATATGAGGTGCATTCAATTTTGGGGAACCATGTGTTAATGTGCTAGTACCAAATTTTACGACGATTGTTTTACGATTTGCCGACATAGTTTATCCTCAGTGAAAAAATAGAAAAGTGCGGTTAAATTAGCACTAAAATTAATAAAAATCACGAAAAATCCAACCTCATATACAGATTTTGTGAATAGCTATGATATAGTGCAAAAAAAAGAAAAATAGGATAGAAAATATGACATTAAGTTTGATCGTTGCGACAACAAAAAATAACGTCATCGGAAAAGATAATCAAATGCCTTGGCACTTACCTGCTGATTTAGCCTGGTTTCGTAAAAACACCACGGGCAAACCGGTAATTATGGGTCGTAAAACCTTTGAAAGTATTGGTCGCCCATTGCCGAAACGCACCAATATCGTCCTTTCACGCACGCCTTACGTATATGAAGGTGTCATCTGGAAAGAGAATTTTGAAAGTGCGGTCGATTTTGTCAAAGAATTTGATGAAATTATGTTGATTGGCGGCGGCGAGTTATTTAAACAATATTTACCTAAAGCAGATAAACTATATCTCACGCAAATTCAAGCAGACATTGACGGCGATACTTTCTTCCCTGAAATTAATTGGTCTGAATGGAACATCGAGTTTGAAGAATATCGCCAAGCTGATGAAGACAATCCCTATGATTGTCGTTTTTTAATTTTGCAACGTAAGAAAAATAAACTAAAAGCCTAATCTAAGCATATAAAAATCGGGCTAAAACAATGATTGCTTTAGCCCGATTTCTTTTGTTTTAAATAACCTTTAAAAGATTATTCTAAGCGTTTAGCCATTTCTAACCAATCTGCTTTAAATTCACGACGCATATTGTTGATTGCATCAATAATATCATGGTGAACTAATTTTTCATTTTGAATACCCACACAGTAGCCACCTTTACCTTGTAGCAATATATCTACCGCATATACGCCCATACGTGAAGCTAAAATACGGTCGAAGGCACAAGGTGAACCACCACGTTGAATATGGCCTAATACGGTTGCACGGGTTTCATGACCTACGCGAGCTTCAATCTCACGAGCAAGAGAATGTACGTCTGTGATTAATTCAGTAATCGCAATAATGGCATGGCGTTTTCCACGAATAATACTGCGTTCAATTTGACGAATTAATTCTTCACGATTAAATTCCACTTCTGATGCCACAATATACTCACAACCACCAGCAATACCTGCTGAAATGGTTAAGTCACTACAGTGACGCCCCATGATTTCCACGATAGAAATACGTTGGTGAGAACTTGAAGTGTCACGTAAACGGTCAATGGCATCCACTGCTGTTTGTAGCGCAGTTTCATAACCGATTGTGTAATCTGTTCCAGCCACATCGTTATCAATTGTGCCAGGGATACCTACGCAAGGGAAACCATGTTCTTCAGTAAGCAATTTAGCCCCCATGTAAGAACCGTCACCACCAATAACAACTAAGGCATCAATACCATGTGAACGTAAAATTTCTGCACATTTCTCACGTACGGCAGGATCCTTAAATTCAGGGAAACGAGCAGAACCTAAGAATGTACCACCACGGTTAATAATATCGGATACATTATAACGGTTTAACTGTTTGATTTTATTGTTATATAAGCCTTGATAACCGTCATAAATCCCAAATACTTCAAGCCCTTCTGCAAGAGCTGCACGAACAACGCCACGGATGGCAGCATTCATACCTGGTGCATCACCACCACTGGTTAATACAGCAATTTTTTTAATCATATTTACCTACTTTGAACTCTAAGAATAATTGGCGTCAAGATTACACCATCCATTATTTCCGCTCTAGAAAAATTTTTAAAATTTACGTGGAATTTGATCTAGTATAAGTTTTAATGATGGAAATAACTTTCACACTTCCAAGAAAGATCCGCTTTTTGTAATGTTTTGCTTTCCTTTGCCACTAAATATTTTTGTAAATTTTTTACTATTTTTACCTTACTTAAGCGTTGAAATTTTTTACCTTGTTCTACTTTTTGGGAATATTGATATTGTACAAAACCACAAGAAGGAATATTTTTTCCTTTTGCAATATCTACCTGCCAAGATGGATTCTGTTCTGTTGGTGCATAAATAACATAGCCGCTTAACTCTGTTGCAGGTTTTTTCTTTTTATTTGAATTTGCTCGGATTTTGAAATCTTGGACACGTAAATTACGATATACTTTTTCACGCAATGCCACTCGTTGCTCAATAGAACGAGATAAATCACGATCAAGCAACACTTCAATTTGAGACTGCCAATTTTCCAAGGTATCCGGCTCTGCAAGATAAACATAACGTGCAATCGTATCCAAATCTTGGCTTGCAGTAAGTTTATAGGTTTTGCCGTTATATTCAATTTTTTCAGGTGTTTGAAGCTGACTCACTTTTGCCGCACAACCTGAGAGTAAAAGTGCGGTCAATATAACCAGGATTTTATTCATTAATATCTCGCTTAAATACAAATTCTTTTTCAGTAGAGGATGTCGCATCAAACCAATAACCACCAAGGTCAAACTCTTTCAGTTGTTCAACACGTTCCAAACGATTTTGAATGATAAAACGACACATTAAACCACGGGCTTTTTTCGCATAAAAGCTGACCACTTTGTATTTACCATTCTTATTATCTAAGAAAATAGGCTTAACAATTTGTGCATCTAATTGGCTTTCTTTCACTGATTTATAGTATTCATCAGAAGCTAAATTGATCAAAATACGATCGCCTTGCTCATCAAGTGCTTGTTGCACGGATTGAGTGATGATATTTCCCCAAAAAGCATAAAGATCTTTCCCTTTGGGATTCGCTAACTTCGTGCCCATTTCCAAACGGTAAGGTTGCATTAAATCAAGGGGTTTTAATAAGCCATATAAGCCGGAAAGCATACGTAAATGACGTTGCGCGAATTGTACATCTTCATCAGATAAGCTATCGGCATCTAAACCCGTGTAAACATCACCTTTGAATGCCCAAATGGCTGCGCGTGAATTTTTTTCGTTGTGAGATTTTGTCCATTCAGCAAAGCGAGCCGCATTTAAGCCCGCAAGTTTATCGCTAATAGACATTAAGGAAGAAAGATCTTGGGGAGATAATTGACGACAGATTTCAATCAGTTGCTCACTATAATCCGTCAAGTGCGGTTGAGAAACAGGAAGATTTCTGACCGCACTTTCAAAATCTAAGGTTTTTGCCGGGGAAATAATGGCTAACATAGGTTCTCCTTTCTAAAACTGAACCGTATCTTAGCACAGGATAGCCTCCTTACTCTACCCCGTTTACGCTATCCGCTTATAGAGTCCATTCTCATTGACGATTAAGTCTTGTAACTCTAAATCTAATAACTGTACTAAAAGCAAATCCACCGGCAAATTCAATGCAACCAATAAATCATCAAGACTTATCGGTGTATAACTGATATGTTGATAAAGTTCAGGATGACTCGGCTCCACCGTAAGTATTTTGGCAGTAAGTGGTTGATTGATTGGCGTATGTAATGGCGGATGAAAAGCAACGCTGTGATTGAGGCTATCTAAAATATCTTTAACATTTTCCACCAACATCGCCCCTTGCTTAATCAGTTTATGGCAGCCTTGACTGTATTCACTTTGAATATTCCCCGGCAACGCAAAAATGTCGCGGTTTTGTTCTAAGGCATAGCGTGCTGTAATGAGTGAACCGCTTTTCTCTGTGGCTTCAATCACTAACGTTCCTAATGAAAGCCCGCTGATAATGCGATTACGACGAGGAAAATTTTCAGCAATCGGCGCTTGCGTAGGGATAAATTCAGAAACTAATGCCCCGTTATTTTCGATAATTTGCTCGGCTAATCGACGATGTTTAGCGGGGTAAATGTGATCTAATCCGCTGCCCAATACGGCAATGGTCTGCCCTTGAATATCCACCACCGCCTGATGGCTAAATCCATCAATACCTAAAGCCAACCCACTCGTCACCGTCAATCCTGCGAGAGAAAGCTCTGTCGCAAAATATTTTGCCCAATATTCCCCATAAGCCGAACAATAACGGCTCCCAACCATGGCAATTTGCTGGGCTGAAAGTGCAGTCAGATTGCCTTTCACAAATAATAAGGGTGGAAAACCACTAATTTGTTTGAGTAAAAAAGGATACTCATCTAAAAAACAGTGGATTAAATGATGACCTTCTTTTTCAGCCCAGTTCAAAGCGGGCTCAATAAATTTCATTTCCGGCTGAAACCAACGACGAATCTGCAACGCATCCCAGCCCATTTGTTGAAATGCCACTTCATCATAATTTAACAAGTCTTCTATATTCACATGGGCCAAAATTTGTTGAATCCGCACACTGCCCAATTTGGGCACTTGAGCTAATCGCAACAAAATCGACGTAAAATCGCTCATAATTCTCTCCTTTAAAAAGAAAATTATGGCGAGATTTGTCACAAAAAATGAAAAGTTTGTCTTAATTCTGCGATTCAGATCGCAAAAAGAGAAAAATTTTAGAAAAAATCGGCATACCAGAAACAAGGAATAAAACAGGACAAAAACAGCTTCTTAAAAGCTATTTTTAGAGATTAATTCTGAACAATGATTTATATTTAGAGAAATACACTTTTAAGGTTATGTAGAGATATTCATTTTAGATATAAATCACTGATAAATGATTTGACAGCAACATTTTTATCCGTAATATGGTCAGCGTTTTACAGAATTTTTTACAGGATTATCTTTTTATGTACCAAGCTGTTTCTTTATCTCTCAACCTCCTGCTCTCACATTCTTTGTGCGGCTAAGTTGTGGATAAAAAACACCTTTATGTAAAAAATCTATTATCAACCCGCACTTTTAAGATTGCGGGTTTTTTCGTTTTAAAATCACGGTAAAAATGACCGCACTTTGAGTGATAAAAGAAGGAAAACATTATGACAGATCGCGTTATTATTTTTGATACCACCTTGCGTGATGGCGAACAAGCGTTAAAAGCAAGCTTAACCGTTAAAGAGAAATTACAGATTGCTTTAGCACTTGAACGTCTCGGCGTGGATGTGATGGAAGTCGGTTTCCCGGTTTCTTCTCAAGGTGATTTTGAATCTGTTCAAACCATTGCACGCCATATCAAAAATAGTCGTGTTGCGGCACTTTCCCGTGCAGTAATTAAAGATATTGATGCTGCAGCTGAAGCCTTAAAAGTGGCAGAAGCGTTTCGTATCCATACATTTATTGCAGTTTCAGCATTACACGTTGAAGCCAAATTAAAACGTACCTTTGACGATGTGGTTGAAATGGCGGTGGCAGCAGTAAAACATGCACGTAATTATACTGACGATGTAGAATTTTCTTGCGAAGATGCAGGCCGTACAGGTATCGACAATATTTGTCGTATTGTTGAAGCGGCAATTAATGCAGGTGCAACAACTGTAAATATTCCTGACACTGTTGGTTTCTGCTTACCTAATCAATTCGGTAATATTATTGCTGAAGTACGTAACCGCGTGCCAAATATCGACAAGGCAGTGATTTCCGTACATTGCCATAATGACTTAGGTATGGCAACGGCTAACTCCTTAACCGCTGTACAAAATGGTGCACGTCAAATTGAATGTACTATCAACGGCATTGGTGAACGCGCAGGCAATACCTCTCTTGAAGAAGTGGTGATGGCAATGAAAGTTCGTCAAGAATTTATGGGCGTGGATACACGTATCAACACACAAGAAATTCATCGTGTCAGCCAAATGGTGAGCCAACTTTGTAATATGCCAATCCAACCGAATAAAGCGATTGTAGGTTCAAATGCTTTCGCACATTCATCCGGTATTCACCAAGATGGTATGTTAAAAAACCAAAATACCTACGAAATCATGTCACCAGAAACTATCGGCTTGAAGAAAGAGAAATTGAACTTAACCGCACGTTCTGGTCGCGCAGCAGTAAAAGGCCATATGGCAGATATGGGCTACACCGAACAAGATTACGATTTAGACAAATTGTATGAAGCCTTCTTAAAATTAGCAGACAAAAAAGGCCAAGTGTTCGATTATGACTTAGAAGCTTTAGCCTTTATCGATATGCAACAAGGTGATGAAGATCGTTTAGTGTTAGATAAACTTTCTGCTCACTCTACTAAAGAATATCCAGCGACTGCGTTTGTTCAAGTGGAATTAGATGGCAAAAAATTAAGTACTTCTTCTATCGGTGGTAATGGTCCGGTTGATGCAGTTTACAATGCGATCTTGAATTTAACTGGCTTAGATATCAAAATGTCGCACTACAACTTAACTGCAAAAGGCGAAGGTGCTGAAGCCTTAGGTCAAGTGGATATCGTGGTTGAACACGAAGGTCGTAAATTCCACGGTGTTGGTTTAGCGACAGACATCGTTGAATCTTCTGCTCTTGCTTTAGTTCATGCAATTAATGCGATTTATCGTGCACATAAAGTCGCCGATATTAAAAGCCACAAACATCATTAATCTATCTAATCTCCCCTTTACTTAAAGGGGAGAAAATGTGAAAAAATTAACCGCACTTTGGTGTGACTGAAATAGGAAAAACAATATGCAATCATACAACATCGCTGTTCTACCGGGAGACGGTATTGGTCCAGAAGTGATGGCTGAAGCCATTAAAGTATTAAACAAAGTCCAAGAAAAATTCGGTTTCAAACTTAACTTTAACGAGTTTTATGTGGGTGGTGCCGCAATTGATCATTGTGGTTGCCCATTACCGGCAGAAACCTTAAAAGGTTGCGATGAGGCTGATGCGATTTTGTTTGGCTCTGTAGGTGGCCCAAAATGGACAAATTTACCACCGGATCAACAACCAGAACGCGGTGCATTATTACCATTGCGTAAACATTTCAAATTATTCTGCAATCTCCGTCCTGCTACCCTTTATAAAGGACTCGAAAAATTCTGTCCATTACGTGCAGATATTGCGGCGAAAGGGTTTGATATGGTGGTTGTGCGTGAATTAACAGGCGGGATTTATTTCGGTCAGCCTAAAGGTCGTGAAGGCGAAGGTGCACAAACTAAAGCATTCGATACGGAAGTTTATTACAAATATGAAATCGAACGCATTGCGCGTGCGGCTTTTGATGCGGCAATGAAACGTCGTAAACACGTGACTTCTGTGGATAAAGCCAACGTACTACAAGCATCAATCTTATGGCGTGAAACTGTGACAGAAGTGGCGAAAGACTACCCTGAAGTCACCTTAGATCACATTTATATCGACAACGCGACCATGCAATTAATCAAAGCGCCTGAGTCTTTCGATGTGCTTCTCTGCTCTAACATTTTTGGTGATATTATTTCTGATGAAGCGGCGATGATCACAGGGTCTATGGGGATGTTACCATCTGCTAGCTTAAACGAAGAAGGTTTTGGTTTATATGAACCGGCTGGCGGTTCTGCACCGGATATCGCTGGCAAAGGCATTGCCAACCCAATCGCACAAATTCTTTCTGCGGCAATGATGTTGCGTTATAGCTTCAACTTAAATGATGCGGCTGATGCGATTGAAAATGCCGTACAAAAAGTCTTAGCAAATGGTCACCGTACGGGTGATTTAGCCGATGATTCCACCCCTGTTTCAACTGCGGAAATGGGTACATTAATCGCTAACGCAATCTAATAAAAAACAATTAAAGTGCGGTTCAAAAATACTCCGAAATTTGACCGCACTTACTACTCTAACGAATTGAGAAAAATTATGGCAAAAACTCTTTACGAAAAATTATTCGATGCCCATGTGGTATACGAAGCTGAAGGCGAAACGCCGATTTTGTATATTAACCGTCATTTAATCCATGAAGTGACCAGCCCACAAGCCTTTGATGGTTTACGTGTGGCAGGCCGCCAAGTACGTCAAGTAAGTAAAACTTTCGGTACAATGGATCACAGTATTTCTACCCAAGTACGTGATGTGAACAAACTTGAAGGCCAAGCGAAAATTCAAGTATTGGAGCTCGCAAAAAACACAAAAGCGACCGGTATTCAATTGTTCGATATGACCACAAAAGAACAAGGCATCGTGCATGTGATGGGACCTGAACAAGGTTTAACCTTACCAGGCATGACTATCGTGTGTGGTGACTCTCATACTGCCACCCACGGTGCATTCGGAGCCTTAGCATTTGGTATCGGTACATCCGAAGTCGAACACGTATTAGCCACCCAAACCTTAAAACAAGCTCGTGCGAAAAATATGAAAATTGAAGTGCGTGGCAAAGTGGCGCCAGGCATTACCGCAAAAGACATTATTCTTGCCATTATCGGTAAAACTACCATGGCAGGCGGTACAGGCCATGTGGTGGAATTCTGTGGTGAAGCTATTCGTGACCTTTCTATGGAAGGCCGTATGACTGTATGTAATATGGCGATTGAAATGGGCGCGAAAGCTGGCTTAATCGCACCAGATGAAACGACTTTCGAATACTTAAAAGGTCGTCCACATGCACCAAAAGGTAAAGATTGGGATGATGCCGTTGCTTATTGGAAAACCTTAAAATCCGATGATGATGCGAAATTTGACACGGTCATCACATTAGAAGCCAAAGATATTGCGCCACAGGTAACTTGGGGAACAAATCCAGGCCAAGTAATCGGTATCGATCAGCCAGTGCCAAATCCAGCAGAAATGATAGATCCCGTCACTCGTGCTTCAGCAGAAAAAGCGTTGAATTATATTGGCTTAGAAGCTAACGCTGATTTAAAAGAAATCCCTGTGGATCAAGTGTTTATCGGATCTTGTACTAATGCACGTATCGAAGATTTACGCGCCGCTGCGGCGGTGATGAAAGGCCGTAAAAAAGCCGATAACGTAAAACGGATTTTAGTGGTGCCGGGTTCCGGTTTAGTCAAAGAACAAGCGGAAAAAGAAGGCTTGGATAAAATCTTTATCGAAGCGGGTGCTGAATGGCGTAACCCAGGCTGCTCAATGTGTTTAGGGATGAACGATGACCGTTTAGGTGAATGGGAACGTTGTGCTTCTACTTCGAACCGTAACTTTGAAGGTCGCCAAGGCCGTAATGGTCGCACTCACTTAGTTAGCCCTGCGATGGCCGCAGCAGCGGGAATGTTCGGTAAATTCGTTGATATTCGTGACGTCACATTAAACTAAGGAGCAGAAAATGGCAGGATTTAAACAACTTTCAGGCTTAGTAGTGCCATTGGATGCGGCAAACGTGGACACGGATGCAATTATTCCAAAACAATTTTTACAAGCGATTACACGCGTAGGTTTCGGCAAACACTTATTCCACGAATGGCGTTATTTGGATGTAGAAGGCACCAAGCCAAATCCAGATTTCGTATTGAATTATCCACAATATCAAGGCGCGACCATTTTATTAGCACGTAAAAACCTTGGCTGTGGTTCGTCTCGTGAACATGCGCCTTGGGCATTAGCCGATTACGGTTTCAAAGTGATGATCGCACCAAGTTTCGCGGATATTTTCTATAACAACAGCTTGAACAATCACATGTTACCGATTCGTTTAAGCGAAGAGGAAGTGGAAGAAATCTTCCAATGGGTGTGGGCGAACGAAGGTAAACAAATCCATGTGGATTTGGAAGCGATGACCGTCACCGTAGGTGACAAAGTCTATCACTTTGAACTGGATGAATTCCGCCGTCATTGTTTATTAAACGGCTTGGATAACATCGGTTTGACGTTACAACATGAAGATGCCATCAGTGAATACGAAAAAAATATTCCGGCATTTTTACGTTAATCTGTTTTTTTACTCGGACAGCAAATATTGCTAACCATTCGGCGGACAATTTGTCCGCCTTTCTTTTTGAAAACATTCCATTTTTTTACCGCACTTTCTCCCCTTTTATTTGACAGTATCCATGCTTATCCCTATTATTCCGAGCAATATTGATTGATTTTAAAAAGAGCTGTCTATGTCACATAATCAAACCGAATTACTGAAAAAATCCCTCGCTGAACGCATCCTTATTTTAGATGGTGCAATGGGGACGATGATCCAAAAATACAAACTCACCGAGGCTGATTTTAGAGGCGAGCGTTTTAAAGAAAGTGCGGTTGATTTACGTGGCAATAATGACTTGCTCACCTTAACCCAACCGCTGTTAATTTCTGCGATTCATGAGAAATATTTACAAGCAGGTGCTGATATTATTGAAACCAATACTTTCAGTTCTACCACCATCGCGCAAGCGGATTATGATTTACAGTCTATTGCCTACGAACTGAATTTTGCGGGGGCAAAACTAGCCCGTTTAGCTGCAGACAAATACAGCACACCAGAAAAACCTCGCTTTGTTGCGGGCGTGTTAGGGCCAACCAACCGTACAGCCTCTATTTCTCCTGATGTAAACGATCCAGGTTTCCGTAACATTACCTTTATGGAACTGGTCGATGCCTATGCTGAGGCAATTAAAGGCTTAATTGAAGGTGGCGCAGATTTAATCATGATCGAAACCATCTTCGACACGCTAAATGCCAAAGCGGCAATTTTCGCCATCGAAACCGTGTTTGAAGAATTAGGTGTGGAATTGCCGATTATGATTTCCGGCACTATTACCGATGCTTCCGGCCGTACGCTTTCAGGGCAAACCACTGAAGCCTTCTATAACTCGCTTCGTCATGCTAAACCACTGACGTTCGGTTTGAACTGCGCTTTAGGTCCAAAAGAACTTCGCCAATATGTTGAACAACTGTCTAAAATCAGCGAAACCTATGTATCTGTTCACCCAAATGCAGGCTTACCAAATGCCTTTGGTGGCTACGATTTAGGGGCGGAAGAAATGGCTGCACATCTTAAAGAATGGGCTGAAAGTGGCTTTGTGAATATTGTCGGGGGTTGTTGTGGTACGACGCCAGAACATATCAAAGCCTTTGCGGATGCTATGCAAGGTATTGCACCGCGTAAATTACCTGAAATTAAAACCGCGATGCGTTTATCAGGCTTAGAACCACTCAATATTGATGATGAAAGCCTATTCGTGAACGTGGGCGAACGTAATAACGTGACTGGTTCGGCAAAATTCAAACGTTTAATTAAAGAAGACAAATTTGCCGAAGCCATTGAAATTGCCATCGACCAAGTGGAAAATGGCGCGCAAGTGATCGACGTGAACATGGACGAAGCCTTACTCGACGGCAAAAAATGTATGACCCGTTTCCTCAACATTATGGCGACCGAACCCGATGCGGCAAAAGTGCCAGTGATGATCGACTCGTCCAAATGGGAAGTAATTGAGGCAGGTTTGCAGTCGGTGCAAGGTAAACCGATTGTGAACTCAATCTCATTGAAAGAAGGCGAAGAAATCTTTATCAAACACGCTAAACTGGTGCGTAAATATGGTGCAGCTGTGGTGGTGATGGCATTTGACGAAGTCGGACAAGCAGACACCGAAGATCGCAAAGTCGAAATTTGTAGCCGTGCTTATGACATTTTGGTGAACCAAGTCGGCTTCCCGCCGGAAGACATCATTTTCGACCCGAATATTTTTGCCATCGGCACCGGGATTGAAGAACACAACAACTACGGCGTAGATTTCATTAACGCCACGGGCCGCATTAAACGTAGCCTTCCGCACGCCAAAATTTCCGGCGGTGTGTCAAACGTGTCCTTCTCTTTCCGTGGTAACAACGTGATGCGTGAGGCTATCCACGCAGTCTTCCTCTATCACGCCATCAAACAAGGTATGGATATGGGGATCGTGAATGCAGGACAGCTCGCGATTTATGACGATCTCGATCCTGAATTACGTGAAATCGTGGAAGATGCGGTACTAAATCGTAACCCTGATGCCACCGAAAAACTGCTCGATATTGCAGAAAAATATCGTAATCAAGGCAACGATGAAAGTGCGGTCGATTCTGTGGCAGAATGGCGTACATGGCCGGTGGAAGAACGCTTAAAACACGCTCTCGTAAAAGGTATTACTACGCACATCATCGAAGACACCGAAGAGGCACGTCAAAAATTGCCAACGCCGTTAGAGGTAATTGAAGGTCCTCTCATGGCAGGCATGGACGTAGTGGGCGATCTGTTCGGCGACGGTAAAATGTTCCTCCCGCAAGTGGTGAAATCCGCACGCGTAATGAAGCAATCCGTGGCGTATTTAGAGCCGTTTATCAACGCCACCAAACAAAAAGGCTCCAGCAACGGAAAAGTGGTGATTGCAACCGTAAAGGGCGACGTGCACGATATTGGTAAAAACATCGTAAGCGTGGTGATGCAATGTAATAATTTTGAAGTGATTGACTTGGGCGTAATGGTGCCGGCGGACAAAATCATTCAAACCGCGATTGATGAAAAAGCCGATATTATCGCGTTAAGTGGTTTGATTACCCCTTCTTTAGATGAGATGGAATATTTCTTGGGTGAAATGACTCGCTTGGGCCTAAATCTGCCTGTGATGATTGGCGGTGCGACCACATCTAAAGAACATACGGCGATTAAACTTTATCCAAAATATAAAGAACACGGTGTATTTTATACCTCAAATGCATCCCGTGCGGTGACGGTGTGTGCGACATTGATGAATCCTGAAAGCCGTGCAGAATTATGGGAACAGTTTAAAAAGGATTATGAGAAAATTCAGCAATCTTTCTCTAACCGTAAACCACTGCGTAAACAGCTCAGCATCGAAGAAGCGCGCGCCAACTGTTTTGACGGCTTTAGTGGTGAATGGGCGGATTATGTGCCACCAACGCCAAAACAAACGGGCATTGTGGAATTTAAAAATGTGCCGATTGCCGAACTGCGCAAATTTATCGACTGGTCGCCGTTCTTCCGTGTATGGGGCTTAATGGGTGGCTATCCTGATGCCTTTGATCATCCGGAGAGTGGCGAAGAAGCCCGCCGCGTGTGGAATGATGCGCAAGCGATGTTAGATGCGTTTGAACAAAACCACAAACTTAATCCAAGCGGCGTGTTGGGTATTTTCCCTGCGGAACGTGTGGGCGATGATGTGGTGCTTTTCTCTGATGAAGAACGCACACAACCTATCGGCACGGCTTACGGCTTACGCCAACAAACGGAACGTGGCAAAAACAGCAAAAGCCAATTTAACTTTGCCTTGAGCGACTTTATCGCTGATCGCGAAAGTGGCAAAAAAGACTGGATGGGGATGTTTGCCGTGTGTGCGGGTATTGAAGAAATGGATTTAGTGGAAGGCTACAAAGCTGCCGGCGATGACTACAACGCTATCTTACTACAAGCCGTGGGCGACCGCCTCGCCGAAGCCATGGCGGAATACCTGCACTTTGAGCTCCGCACCCGCATTTGGGGCTACACGCAAGAGGAATTCGACAACCAAGGGTTAATCAATGAAAACTATGTCGGCATCCGCCCTGCACCGGGTTATCCAAGCTGCCCTGAACATACTGAAAAAGCCTTGATTTGGGATTTATTAGACGTGGAACAACGCATCGGCATGAAACTCACTGAAAGCTATGCGATGTGGCCAGCAGCTTCTGTCTGCGGTTGGTACTTCACCCACCCGGCAAGCAACTATTTCACTTTAGGTCGCATCGATGAAGACCAAGCTCAAGATTATGCCAAACGTAAAGGCTGGGATGAGAGAGAGATGATGAAATGGTTGGGTGTGGCGATGAAGTAGGTGCTGATATTTAGAAATCACTATACATAATATTTACTTATATTACGATTTAAAATAGAATCATAACCGTATGATCTTCATTAAGATTATACTAATTTCCGTATTTTTATATAAAAGGATTACAAAATGGATCTAGATCTTGCTTTTGAGGTTGTTGATCAACAATCAACAACTATGGCTCAATATTCTAATGGTTGTTCTGGTAGCCGTAGTGATTGCTGTACCCGAGTCTGCACAAGAATTAATAATGAAGCATCTTCGACTGATGCATGGGAATTATACCTTGAGGTAAATACTGGGGTATTACAATATTAATTCATTTTCATACTAGCCCTATCAGTTATGATAGGGCTATTTCATATCACTATGTTAAATAAAAAATACAAATTACAAGATACATTAGATGTATATATTTCAGAGATAAACCATGAAAGAATTCTAATTACTTTTCATAGAATGACAACTAGAGAAAGGAAAGAAATTATAACTCAAAAAGTTGTTGCCGAATTTTTAGCCTTATTAAATGGAAAAGAAACTGCACATGAAATTCTAAATAAGTTAGGTAATTTTAAAGAGGAAGATGCAACTAACTTGTTGACATTTTTTCAAAAAGAACATTTTATTTGTGAAGCAATGAATATTCTTACGAATGATCGTTATTCACGTCAAATTGCCTATTTTGATGACATGGTTATGAATCATTCAGGAATTGAATCTCAATCTTTATTACAGAATAGGCATGTCGCAATTATTGGATGCGGCGCGGTAACAGGAGCAATAGCTGAAACTTTAGCCCGAGCAGGAGTCGAGAGATTTACTTTAGTAGATTATAAGAAAGTAAAAGATTCTGATTTAATTCGTCATTTATTTTGTCGTTTATCTGATATTGGAAGAAATAAAGTTGACGTATTGTCTGACTATCTTAAGAGAATTAATAAAAAAATTGAAACTACTACATTCAATGAAATGCTTATTCCTCAAACAGATCTTGATAAATGGATTAGTAATAATATAGATCTTGTAATCAATGGATGTGATGAGCCATATATTGGACATACTTCTTTAAAACTTGGTAGATATCTAAACAAGAAAAAAATACCAATGTATGTCATGGGAGGCTTTGATGCTCACCTAATGAGTTCTGGAGAACTAGTTTTTCCACCTAAAACACCTTGTATTGATTGTTGTCAGCAAACCTTCCAAAAAGCATTAACTAATTGGAAACCAACTTATACAGATATTGATGACCCTGAGAAATTAATAAATTCTGATTTTGTTAACAAAGATCTTATTAGGGAAATTAGTAATATTGGTGGTTCAGGAGGTCTTTCTAGTATGTCTTTATTTTCAGCAAATTTAAGTTGTTTAAGAATTATTCAATTTTTGGTTGGAGATAAAAACTTTGATTTTAAAACTGAAAGATATGAATATCTACTAGAACAAGGGATATTTACTAAATTTGAAATGTTAAAACAAAAAAATAAGTGCCCAATTTGTAATGAGTAAACTAAGATTGCGTCGTTCAGTCGGAATTGTAATAACTGAACAATATATTGATTTTTTTAAATCTAATACAAGAGAAAGTCTATTATTAAAAATGAAAAATCCTCAAATTATTGATTTGCTCCAAAATTTTGATGGAAAGACTAATACAGACGAAATTGTTTTAAAAAATCCTTACATTGATAAAGTTCAATTCATGAAATTAATTTCTTATTTAGAAAAAGAGTACATTCTGATAAATCAAGATATTAGTTATCCAGTTGAATTAATGAAGAATATTCGTTTAATAAATATCTTAGAAGAATACTGTCATTCTACTAGCGAAGTAATAAATAAGATAAATGCTCTTAAAAATAAAAGAGTAATGATTATTGGGTTAGGAGCCGTTGGAAGTCTTGTATCCATCCAATTAGCTCAGCTTGGTGTGGGAAATTTAATTTTTGTTGATAAGGATAGAGTTGATGAAACTAATTTACATCGACAATATTATTTTGAAGACCAAATTGGGCGTTATAAAGCTAATGTCATACAAAGAGAGATCAATAATATTAATTCACAATGTAATATAGAAATAATCCCTGAATTTCTTACTGAAGATTTTTTCTACAAACATGATTTCTCAAATAAAAAAATAGATTTGATCATTAATTGTGCTGATGAGCCTAATGTTGACATTACCAGTAGAATTGTTAGTAGATATGGTATGGATAACAATATTCCTCATATAGTAGGAGGTGGATATAATTTGCATTTAACACTAATTGGACAAACAATAGTTCCATTTAAAACAGCCTGTTTTGAATGTTTTAATTTGTTTTTAAAAGAATTGAATGAATCCAGTTTAAAAAATGTGAAAAAACTACATAGAGATAATAGAAAATTAGGTTCATTTTCTCCATTGTCAGGAATTGCATCCAATTTAGCATCTTTAGATGCATTCAAAATATTAATTGAGAAAATTGATAATTTGCAACAAGCTAATCGTAGAATAGAATTTAATGTAAAAACACATAATTTTTCTATTATGAATGTAAATAGATATAAAGAATGTGAGTGGTGTGGAAATGAAAGATAAAATAGAATTATATAATGTAAATACACATAACCTAAAAAACATTTCCGTTTCTATACCAAAGAATAAAATAACAGCCATTTATGGTCGTTCAGGAGCAGGAAAAAGTTCTTTAGCATTTTCAACGTTATATCAATTATGTTATGATGAATTTGAATCTTTAGAGAATGGTTTCAATGATAATTCTCAATATAAACTATCTGGATATAACGGAATAATACCAAGTGTTGCAGTTTCGCAAAATAATAAGAACAATAATCCAAGATCAACATTATATTCTTTCTTAAATATTGCCCAAATCATATCTTCTTTGAGAATAGAAAATAGCATACCTTACTCTTTGTTAAAACTAAATAAACCTGATAATGAATGTCCTTATTGCAATGGTTTAGGCTATGTTTCTGAAATATCTATCCATGAGTTAATAGACGAAAATAGATCTATTCTAGAAAACCCATTCAGGATATGGAGGAGTGGATATCTTTCTGAACTTTACCATAATTTATTGATAAAATTTTGTGAAATACAATCTATTCCTATTAATGTAAGATATAAAGAATTATTAGAAAAGGACAAGGAAAAAATTCTATATGGATGTAGTCATGATAAGATACTAGTTCGTTACAAACATAATGGAAAATATAAACAAAGAAAATTATTTTATGAAGGTGTAATTCCTGCATCGAAAGAAAAAATAAATTTATCATCAATGTCAGAGATAAAAAATATTACTGAATGTAGTCATTGCTTAGGTAGTAGAGTAAATTATGATATTTATCATGATATACAAATAAACGGTATAAATTTTATAGAGCTATTAACAGCACCACTTATAGAGCTTAGAGATAAGCTAAAAGACCAAGCAGGCACCTTCTATAATCTATATAGAATATTCGATTCTATTTGTGAAATGGGGCTAGGGTATATTAGTTTAAATCGTTCTATTCCATCATTATCTGGTGGGGAATTACAAAAACTAAAATTTAGTCGAATTCTAAATTCGAATATATCAGGTGTATTATTTGTTATTGATGAAATATCATCTCAGTTAAGCGATGATTACTACCCATTTATTTTCAATAAGTTAAAAAGTTTGGCAAAAAATAATACTATAGTTTTAGTTGATCATAATAGTTATTTTATTAAACGTGCAGATGTTATGCTACATATAGGTAAGTTTCCTGGTGATCAAGGAGGGTATATATGTGATAATGAAAAAATTCAGCCGTTAAATATATTTATATCTCGGAAGAAAACTAAAGATTTTTTTAAATTCGAAAATATCAATAAAAATAATCTAATAAATCAATCAGTTAATATCCCTAAAAAATCTATCACAGTTTTTACTGGGATATCTGGTTGCGGAAAATCTAGTCTAGGAAGATGGATTGAATTATATAGCAATGCTATTTACATAACTCAAAAGAATTCTAATTATTCCTCTAGATCTGTCTTAGCTTCAACCTTAAAGGTAAGTAATGTTATATCAGATTATTTTTCTAAAAAAACTGGATTACCTACTTCAGAATTTCTATTAAATAAGAATGCAGGATGTAAACATTGTAATGGCATTGGAGTTATGAAATATGAGAGGGGATTTGAGAAAGATTTATATCTAGATTGTCATTATTGCTCTGGAGAGTTATTTGATAAAAATAATAGTTCAATTTATAAAACTGTAGATGGTTTATCTTTAGTAGATTATTATCAAACTGATATCAATGAATTAATAAAAAAAATACCTCAAGATTTTAGTGAATTAAAAAATATATTAGAGACTGCTGCCCAGCTTGGGCTTGGGCATTTGAAATTATCTAGGAAAACTCAATCTTTATCTGGAGGAGAAACTAGAAGATTAAAATTATGTGAGCATCTATCTAGACAAAAAGAAACTAAAAGAATCCTTATTATTGATGAACCAATTGCTGGATTAGACTCAGAAACAGCTAGCCAAGTAAGTAATTTTATCTATCAAAAGGCAGAATTATTCTCTGCTGTAATATTAATAGAACATAGGAAAGAAGTCTTACCATTTGTTGATTATGAAGTAAAAATAGGTCCATATTCAGGTAATAATGGAGGTAAAGTTCTTTCTCAGGAGTTCTTGGGATAAAAAAGTATGCTAATAAACTAATTAGATGACTCTGGTTACTAATAATACTTAGCTGAGGGTAACTCGTTACCCTCTAGCCCCAATCAACCAATCCACCACATAAACCACTTCAATTCCATCAATCTCTGTTTGTTCGTAATATTTCCCCGTAATTAAGATCTTTTTATAGTTATCTTTAATATGCAAAAGATTATCCGTTTCGTGGGTATTTTCAGGGATTTCAAAGGCGACTTGCACATATAAAATCTCATCGGCTTTTCGGACGATAAAATCAATGTCTTTGCTATCGAGTTTGCCCACATCTACGGTATAACCACGTCTGAGTAATTCAATAAAGACGATATTTTCTAGTCGATTGGCATAATTCGCGCCTTTTTTGCCGATAGCGTGTCGTCTTAAACCGTTATCCACAATAAAATATTTCGCATTAGTTTTTAAATAGCCTTTTCCGCGAATATCATATTGTTTTGCTTTATAAAAAAGAAAGGCATTTTCTAACAGATCAAGATATTTGCTAATCGTGTGGTTTGAAGTGGAGACACGTTCAGACGTGAGCGTGTTGCTAATTTTGCTTGGATTGACCAACTGTCCAACATTATCCGCTAAAAAGAGAATCACGCTTTTAAGAATATGGGTATCTTTCACCCATTGATATTCAAAAGATTCAAAATTGAGATAAAGAATATTTTCGGAAGGAATGCCTTGCTGTTGCAAGTAATCACGGTATTGCATGAGTAACACCGATTTACCGGAACGATGAACACCAGAGATGACTTTGATAAAATCAGTATCTTTAAATTGAATCAGGTTACAGTAAATAATTTTCACGAGAGATCATGGCTTCACCAATTGGAAATGGATTTCATATTTTTGTGAATTACATATAAATTGGAAGTTTATTTCCAATTTATGGAGAGGTAAATGAATTTGGAATAGTGCAATCATAGTCTACCATGAAGGCGCACACTTCCTAGTGCGTGCCTAATTTCACTAAAAAACACCTAAAAACTCACCGCACTTCCCCTTTGTATATTGCACTATCCCCAATTTCCGCTATTATACTCCCTTTCTCATTCACTCTACTCTCGGAACTTTATCAATGAATAAATTCAAATTAGCATTGCTCACGGCTGCATTCGTAGGGTTGTTTGCTTGTACCACAACACAACAACCAAAGAAAACCGTTAAAACACGATACCTTAAAAATAACATTAGCCAAGCGGAATTAAACAATCCGAAAGATTACAAGCGTTATTACTATTCTTGCCGTAATTCAGAAACGGGCTCGAATTCTTATTTAACCACTTACTTCCCGCTTTCAAGAGAAAGCCGCATGAAAGATAACTTTGGAATTTATTTCCAATTAGATGGTGGAAAAGCCGTACCGTTCGATCATGTGGAAAATCGTACCTTAAATGCACGTGGAAATCGCTTTGAAGTGATTTATCGCTCTTATGAGCCGATTGATGGCAGTTATGTTGATTTAATCGCACGTGAAAATAATTCTGTGTACTACAAAAATAATCAAGGCATGAAAAGCACTTGGTTAAACTGTCGAGAAGGCTAATTCTCACTAAAAGTGCGGTCATTTTTAGACACATTTTTCCAAACAAAAAGCACGAGGTTAAACTCGTGCTTTTTCTTTTTTATTTCGATTATGCTTTTTCTTGTGCACGTTTCACGAACACGACTGAAAGCGTGAATGCCACCACAAATGAAATCACCATACCGATGCAGTACATCGCAAGGCTATCTGGTTTAATAGATGGAATACCTAAGAAACCTGCTGCGCCTAATGCAATGGCTTTTACATTGAAGAATGCGATAAAGGCGCTCGCTAAGCCTGAACCAATCATCGCCGCAAAGAAAGCTTGACGATAACGTAAGTTCACCCCGAACATTGCTGGTTCAGTAATCCCTAATAATGCAGAGATACCCGATGGCACCGCTAAACCGCGTACTTTTGGATCTTTTAATGCCACTGCCACACCTAAACAGGCTGCACCTTGTGCGATGTTTGACATGGCGGCAATTGGGAAAATAAAGGTACCACCTGTATTTGCCATTTCAGCCAATAATTGTGTTTCAACTGCAATGAAGGTTTGGTGCATACCGGTGATCACGATTGGTGCATAGAATGCCCCGAAGATTGCACCACCAACAAAGCCTAAGGTGTCATATAACCAAGTTAAGCCTGATGCAATTAATGAGCCCGCTTCACGACCGATTGGACCGATTACGGTGAATGCTAAGAAGCCCGCAATAAAGAGCGAGAATAATGGGGTAATCAGGTTATCTAAGTAAGAAGGCACAAATTTACGGAAGGTTTTTTCTAAGGTTGCTAATACCCAAGCAGAAACTAATGTTGGGATAACCGTGCCTTGATATCCGACTTTTTCAATTTCAAGACCGAATACATTCCAGTATTGGATTTTGCCTTGAGCAAGGGTTAATGCGTAGTTCCAACCGTCTGCTAATGCAGGATGAACCAACAACATCCCAAGCGCTGCCCCTAAGAATGGGTTACCGCCGAATTTACGGGTTGCAGAGAAACCAAGTAATACCGGTAAGAACACAAACGGTGCGTTCGCGATGGTATTAATGAAGTCCACCAAATCTGCAAGACCTGGGTGCATATCAATCACGCTTAATTCATCAACGAAGAAACCTTTCGCTGTCAGCATGGAGTGAATACCCATTAACAAACCGCCTGCAACAATTGCCGGAATGATTGGCACGAAAATATCCGCTAAGCCTTTTACCAAACGTTGTAATAAGTTTTGATTTCCAGATGCTGCTTCTGCCACTTCGGCTTTGCTCACATCGCCAATACCAAGTAATTTGGTGAGTTCAGCATGGACTTTATTCACCGTACCTGAGCCAAAGATAATTTGATATTGACCAGCGACAGCAAACTGCCCTTTCACGCCTTCAATGTTATCAATACCTTCTTTGTCCACTTTGCTTTCATCGTTTAACACAATACGTAAACGCGTTGCGCAATGTGCTGCTGTGGCGATGTTTTCTTTGCCACCAAGTTTATCAATCACTTGTTGGGCGATTTGAGGGAAGTTCATTGTGCTCTCCTAATGGGTCTCTAAAGAAAAAGAAATTGACCGATTGTAACCAAAACAGGGGATAATAACTAGTTATTCAAGCAAATTTTAGGTGAAAAAAAACCGACTTGATTAAGTCGGTTTATAGTTGGTGCTCTGGGCGAGACTTGAACTCGCACGGCCTGCGGCCACTACCCCCTCAAGATAGCGTGTCTACCAATTCCACCACCAGAGCGTTTATTCTGTTTTTATTCCTTATTGCGGAATATCATTATTTTTGTTTTCAACTGCTGGAGCAACTTGTTGTTGCTGTTGTTGAACTTGTTCAGCAGTTTGAGATAAATCGTCAAATGAACCTTTTTGTACGTTACCGCGGTGAGAATTGATATTACCTAACACTAAAGCGATGACAAAAAAGCCAGTTGCTAAAATTGCGCTGGTACGGGTTAAAAAGTTACCTGCACCTGCAGAACCAAACATAGTACCTGATGCACCACCGCCAAATGACGCACCTGCATTCGCACCTTTACCTTGTTGAACAAGGATAAAGCCGATTAAGGCGATACAAACTAATACATAAATAAATAATAAAATATTGTACATTATTCTTTCTTCTCTAAATTGCGATTTCGCAAGAAAACTGGGAGCAAATGTTATATAAAATTCATGCTTTTCGCAAGCGCTTTCCCATTTTTTTTACTTAATTGTATTAAGTTTAATCAATTTTCAGCGTTTAAATTTTCTGATTTTTTGACCGCTCTTTTTCGTTTAGCAGGTGCCGTATTTAAACCTTTTGAAATCTGACTTAAACGACGTAATGCGGTGAAATCCACAAAACGCACCAAATCCGGCAACATTTGATTAAGCGTAAACATAAATTGCTGATAACTCGCCTGTTTTTGGCTGATATCCGTTAACTGCGCTTCCCAATGTGCCGTCATATCAGGTTGCGTAGCAATATCCGGTAGCGCTGAAATGAGGATCCGCCCCGTTTCTGTGGTGTGAATATTGCGTCCTTTTTTGGTCAAAAAGCCTCGTTTAAACAGTAATTCAATAATGCCTGCGCGTGTTGCCTCTGTGCCAAGCCCATCCGTTTCACGCAGAATTTTTTTCAATTCTTTATCTTGCACAAAACGCGCAATCCCTGTCATTGCCGAAAGCAATGTCGCATCGGTAAAAGGTTTCGGCGGTTGCGTTTTTTTACTCACCACTTCACCTCGTTCACAATACAGAATCTGTCCTTTTTTGACGATCGGCAATAGTGGCTCTTGATTTTCATCTTCGTCTTCTTTGCCAAGCAATTCTTTCCAACCTGCGGTTTGCAAGTTGCGCGCTTGCGCCACAAAAGTACCGCCTGCAATACTTAAGGTAATTTTGCTTTTACGATATTCCGCATCTGGGCAAAACTGCAATAAATACTGGCGTGCAATCAATTCATAAATACGCTGTTCATCAATACTTAAATTGATCGAACGTGTGTTAGCCGTTGGAATGATTGCATGGTGCGCTTCTACTTTTTTGTCATTCCAACAACGATTACGCTGCTCGCTATCCACCACCGATGGCAAGGTTTGATAAGTCTGACAATGCTGTGAAATGGCATTCATCACTTTATGTCGTTCAGCAAAATGCTCTTCTGGTAAATAACGACAATCTGAACGCGGATAAGTAATCAAACGATGGGTTTCATATAACCGCTGACAGGTATCCAACACGCTTTGCGCTGACATGCCAAACCGTTTTGCCGCATCAATCTGCAACGCTGACAACGAATAAGGTAAAGGGGCAGTTTCTTTCTCGCGCTTATCTACATATTCGGTCACTTCGGCAGGTTGATCGGTAATGCGTTTCACCACATTTTCGGCTAAGCCTAAAGACAGCACTCGACCATCTTCATCTTGGTAGTCTTCGCAAGCTTTACTCGGTTGCCAAAGTGCAGAAAAAAGTGCGGTCGGATTTTCAGACGTTTTTTCTTCTTTTACCCACGCCAATACTTCATAGAAATCTTTAGGTTGGAAATTTTCAATTTCCAAATCACGGCGAACAATCAAGCCTAATACGGGCGTTTGCACTCGCCCAACAGAAAGCACGCCATCATAACCGGCTTGGCGACCGCGAATGGTATAAGCACGGGTCATATTAATGCCATAAAGCCAATCGGCTCGAGCACGCGCCAGTGCAGAGGTGGCTAATGGGATAAAATGACGATTCGGTTGGAGTTTTTGTACCGCTTTTTCGACCGCGCTTGGATTAAGATCGCTAATCAAACAACGCAAAATCCCATCACGTTTTTCCGCTGATAAATTGGCATAGCTGAACACTTCATCCACCAGCAACTGCCCTTCTCTATCCGGGTCGCCTGCGTTAACTAAAACATCGGCTTGATGAATCAGTTTTTCCACCACAGAAAGTTGTTTTTTTACTTCCTTTCGCGGTAACAGAATCCACTTTTCAGGAATGATGGGTAAATGTTCTAAACGCCATTGTTTAAATTTAGGATCGTAGGCATCCGGTTCTGCTTGTTCAAGCAAATGCCCCACGCACCAAGTCACAACATCATCATTGCCACATTTAATAAAACCATCCCCCCGTTGATGAGGCTTTGGCAATACATCGGCAATCGCTCGCCCAAGACTGGGTTTCTCGGCAATAAACAGGCGCATAAGATTAGTCGATCTGACGACGACCTAAGAAAGAGTGGGTTAAGGTAGTACCATCCACAGTTTCTAATTCCCCACCGACAGGGATCCCGTGAGCAATACGGCTCACTTTAATATTGTGCTGATGGCAAATTTCAGCAATATAATTCGCTGTTGCATCGCCTTCTACCGTTGGATTGGTCGCTAAAATCACTTCGTGGAAAGATTCTTCTACCAGACGTTTTTGCAATAAATCTAAACCTATTTCTTTCGGACCAATACCATCTAAAGGCGATAAATGCCCCATTAAGACAAAATAACGTCCAGAAAACTGGCCGGTTTGCTCAATGGCTTGAATATCCGCTGGCATTTCCACCACGCAAAGTAAACCTGAATTTTGACGACGAGGATTGTTACAAATATTGCACGTTTCCTCTTCGGTAAAATCGCGACACTGTGAACAATGTCCAATTTTAGACATCGCTTCCGTTAATGCACGTGCTAGGTTCATTCCACCGCTACGATTGCGCTGTAAAAGATGATAAGCCATACGCTGCGCTGATTTCGGGCCAACACCAGGCAAGCAACGAAGGTTTTCAATAAGATGTTCTAAAAGTGGACTGCTTTGCATAATATTTATGATGGGAGAAAATGGATGGTGTGTGAACCAATAAATTCACACACCCAATGAATTAAAATGGAAGTTTCATTCCTGGCGGTAATGGCATGCCTGCGGTCACAGAAGCCATTCTTTCTTTTTGCAATTCTTCTGCACGACGGACAGCATCGTTGAATGCGGCAGCGATTAAATCTTCCAACATTTCTTTATCGTCTTCCATTAAAGAAGGATCGATCTCAATACGACGGCAGTTGTGCGCACCATTAATCGTGATTTTTACTAAACCTGCACCACTTTCGCCAGTTACTTCTAATTGGGCAATTTCTTCCTGCATTTTTTGCATTTTTTCTTGCATTTGTTGGGCTTGTTTCATTAAGCCGCCTAAACCGCCTTTTCCGAACATTGGATTTTCCTTCTTGAATTAACTAAAACGAGCCGCATTTTAGCGAAAAAATTTGCCTTTGGGAACAGAGAAATTTATTATTCCATACTTCAAAACTGGGGCAAAAACGACCGCACTTTTATTTAGGAATCGCAGATGGAAACTCGTTATTACTTTATATTTACGGCAGCCATTATTTTGTTACAACTGCTGATTTATATTTTTAATAAAACGCTGATTTGGTGGCTTAACAAACCGCTCTCCCCAAAGACAAGACGAGCAATTACCTTTGTCAGTTTTTTGCTTCCTAATGTCTTGGTTATTTGCCATTTTTTAAAGCTTTTTACGGTATTTCGACTTATTGCTTTAATGCTCGCACTGCTCCTTTTTTCAGCCTTTGCGAGTATCGCCGTGGGAGGTATTCACTTTCTTTTCCGAAAATCCAAATCCATCACCAAAATCGACCGCACTTTACGCATTGCTTACCCGCTTTTATTTATTGGTATCACTGCCTTAAGTGTGTATAACGCCTATGTCACACGTGTTATTCATTATGAAATTACGCTAGATAAACCGATTAAACCATTGCGAATTGGCATGGCAAGCGATCTCCATTTAGGCAAATTATTTGGTGGGAAAGAATTGGATAAACTGGCTGATATTATGCAGCAGGAAAAGGTCGATATCATTTTACTACCTGGCGATATTATGGATGATAACGTCAATGCCTATTTAGCCGAAAAAATGCAACCTCATTTAGCTAAACTCAAGGCTCCAATGGGCGTTTATGCCACACTAGGCAATCACGATTTATTTGGGGACCAAGATCGAATTGATCAAGAAATTCGCAAAGCGGGTATTACGGTATTAAGAGATGAAACATTAACATTAAATAATGAATTGGTACTGATTGGACGAAATGACAATCTTGCTCACGATAGACCAAGCACCAAGACGTTATTAAAACAAGTGAATACTGACTTACCGATTATTCTATTGGATCACCGCCCAACAGATATCGAAAAGCACACTTCTCTTCCGCTTGATATTCAAGTTTCAGGGCATGCACATAAAGGGCAAGTATTCCCCGCCAGTTTGATCACAAAAATGATGTATCGTCTGGATTATGGTCATGAAAAAATTGGCAATCTACATGTTTTTGTCACTTCTGGTTACGGCTTCTGGGGCATTCCTATGCGCTTAGGATCTCAATCGGAAGTAATCATTATCGATGTGAAAGGAAAATAAAAAAGAGCGGTCAAAAATGACCGCTCTTTTATTATCAATTAGCTCTTAAGAACACACTACCTTCACCGCTAAGCCACCTTTCGATGTTTCGCGATATTTAGCATTCATATCTTTACCTGTTTCATACATGGTTTCGATCACTTTATCCAAGGTTACGCGAGGATTCGTGGTTCGGCGTAATGCCATACGGCTTGCGTTAATCGCTTTCACTGAAGCAATGGCATTACGTTCAATACAAGGTACTTGTACTTGACCTCCAACCGGGTCGCAAGTTAAGCCCAGATTATGTTCCATCGCAATTTCTGCTGCAATACATACTTGTACTGGTGTACCACCTAAGATTTCAGTTAAACCTGCTGCAGCCATTGAACATGCCACGCCCACTTCACCTTGGCAACCAACCTCTGCCCCTGAAATAGACGCATTCATCTTATAAAGAGAACCAATCATACCTGCAGCCAATAAGTAGCGTTCAATAACTTCTGGCGTTAAAGGTGCGACAAATTTTTCATAATAAGAAAGCACAGCCGGCACAATACCACATGCACCATTTGTTGGTGCTGTTACGACGCGACCACCTGCTGCGTTCTCTTCATTTACTGCAAGGGCGAACATATTCACCCAGTCGATCACATACATGGGATCATGGGCTAAACGGCCACTATTCGCCTCCAAGAGACGATAAAGTGATGGCGCACGACGAGCAACTTTTAAAGGACCTGGTAACACACCTTCTGTTTTAATACCATGTTCAATACAATCCTTCATGGTTTTCCAAACATTCTGTAAATGTGCTTCAACCTCTTTTTTATCACGCAATGCTAATTCATTTTTCATCATCACCGTAGAGAGCATTAAGCCACTCTCCTGACAATGTTTCAAAATATCTTCAGCATGTTGATAAGGATACGGCACAGTAACCGGATTTTCTTCCTCTTGACCAAAATGCGCTTCATCTACAATAAATCCACCACCGATAGAATAATAAGTTTGGCGGTAAAGCATGTTACGATCAGCATCTAATGCAGTAATGGTCATACCGTTTTCATGCAATGATAAAAAGGAATTATGGAATACCATATTGGCATCCCAATCGAAATTAACGTTTTTTTTGCCCTGTGCAATCGACAGTTTTTTAGTTTGTTTAACCTGTTCGATAAAGGTTGGGATTAAATCAATATCCACATCATGCGGGAGATAACCGACCAATCCCATAATGATCGCAATATCTGTATTATGACCATGCCCCGTCATTGAGAGAGAGCCATACACATCAACATGCAAGGTTGCAACAGCATCAAAGTTACCTTGCTCGATTAAATCGTCTATAAACTGCTTGCCTGCTTTCATCGGGCCGACAGTATGGGAGCTGGATGGCCCAACTCCCACTTTAAACATATCAAATACACTAATCATATTATTTTAAATCCTAAGCTAAACTAAAAAGCCGCTTATAATAATCCATATACGACCGCGGAGATAGCAATTAATCCCATAACTGTAACAAATACATTGCTAAAACGACCTTGATAACGTTTCATAGCTGGTACATTACGGATCGCATACATCGGCATAATGAAAAGGATCATCGCAATGATTGGGCCACCAAGGGATTCAATTAAACCTAAAATACTTGGGTTAATAATCGCTACGCCCCATAAAGTGAGTAAAAAGAAAACTGCAGTACCGTAATTTAATTTTTTACGATTCACGCTTTCACCTTTCATTTTGAGGTATAAACCTTCTAAACCTTCACGTGCTCCTAAATAATGGCCAAAGAATGAGCTTGTAATCGCGAAGAAAGCCACTAATGGTGCAAAATAAGAAATGTATGGGTTATCAAATTTGTTAGCAAGATAAGACAAGATACTGATATTTTGTGCTTTTGCTTCTAATAACTCTGCTGGTGTTAAAGTTAATACACAGCTAAATACAAAGAACATCACGAAGAACAGTAATACGGTTGACGTTCCTTTTTCTGTACGACCGATGTGATATTCCGTTGTATTAAAATCTTTATATTCACGTTGCTGAGAAAGTGTAAAAGATGAAATTGCCGGAGAATGGTTAAAAGAGAAAACCAAGACTGGGATAGTTAACCACAATGTCGTGATGAAGCCACCAGCAGTAGGAAGCTCATAAAGCATTGAAGCATTCCATTGCGGAATGAGATAAATTGATAACGCAAAGAGAATCAACACCAATGGATACACTAGTAATTCGGTGATTTTCAACATCACTTTTTCACTGAACAACATGACTGAAATCAATATCGCAATCAATACAAAAGAAAGAATCACACGGTTTGGTGAAGCCATGCCTAATTGGTTGACAATAAAAGAATCAACCGTATTAGTGATCCCGTTTCCATAAATCAATAAAATTGGGAAGATCGCAAAGAAATATAATAATGTAATTAATTTCCCAGCGGTCGGGCCGAAATGTTCTTCTACCACTTCAGTAATATCACTGCCGGGTTTAGAAGAAGACAACACGAAATAAGCCAAACCACGATGCGCAAAATACGTCATCGGTCCAACTAAAACCGCCATCACAATCAAAGGCCAAAAGCCGCCCATCCCTGCATTGATTGGTAAAAATAATACCCCTGCGCCCACCGCAGTTCCAAATAAGTTTAATACCCAAGCTGTATCAAATTTATTCCATTTTTTATTAGTTGTAGTGCTCATAAATCACCCTCTAAAGTTAAAATTATAAAATCGTTTATTTAATGACTATTCATTCATTAAATTAATGGTGGCATTATGATAACGTTAGGGGGTGATCGCAAAGTGCAAAATAATAAAGTGTGATCTTACTAACAATTTTATGTAACTTTTTTACATAAATATTTATCTAGATCAAAAAAGTGCGGTGAGAAATTTGAGCAAATTTTAAAGAGAGGAAAAAAACAGAATAATGCTGAATTCTAAAAAGCAAAAAGCCACTAAATTGCTTTAGCGGCTTCTTAGAATTTGGCTCCTCCTGCGGGACTCGAACCT
>NZ_KV838003.1:29000-60022 GCF_001838615.1 Haemophilus sp. HMSC61B11 | reverse complement strand
CACCGTTCTACCGACTGAACTAAGGAGGAAATGGTGCCTCGAGGCGGAATCGAACCACCGACACGGGGATTTTCAATCCCCTGCTCTACCGACTGAGCTATCGAGGCGTTATCGTTATTGGCTACTGCCTGACAACGGAGCGTATTAAACTATTTTTTCGAGTATCGGTCAACAATTAAATTCAAAAAAAGTAAAAAAGTTGGTGTGTTTGAGTGGTTAATAACCAAAACGACTATAAAAAGAACGTATTTTATAAAACTCAATCAAAAATAACCGCACTTTCTCAAAAAATAATGCCCGAAAATTCTTTCGGGCATTATATTTCATCACTGAAATTATCGTCTTACACGGAATTTCTTCTGTGCTGCATCCACTTTCAACAAGTAGTTTCTTGCTTGTGATGATGGATGTGCGGTCGTTAAGATACGATATACTTGTTCAGGATACATCTGATTGATCTTATAGATCGCCTCATCTTTATCCTCATCGAATACACGTAATACTGCACCTGCACCACTGTTATAAGCAGAAATCATTGCAAAACGTTTAGAAGTAGGGTTCGTAATACCATCTAAATATTGATTTTGTAGAATCCATAAATAAGAAACACCCGCATCAATGTTATTTGCTGGATCATAAAGGTAACGTGCGGAGGGTTGTCCACCTTTACCTTTCATCGCAAACACATCGCGACCCGCTGTGCTTGGTACCACTTGCATTAAGCCGATTGCATTCGCATAACTGATCGCATATGGGTTGAAGCTGGACTCTGTTTGCATAATACCTAAAATCAAGCTTTCATCAATGCCATAGCGTTCTGCAGCTTTACGGACTAATGGAATATATTTTTGTGCACGCACTTCAACGTGGTTTGCAATCATGGAGATCACCACAAATTGTACGGTGTTACCATTTTGTAAGCGGCGAGTTTGTAATTTATTTTGGATTAAATAAGTTGCAAAGTTACTTGCAATCACTTGGTTAGCAATTTGCTGACCATTATTATCCACGACCTGACCTAATAAGAAAGGACGCGTACTAATCGGTACATCACCAGAAGCGAATAAGTCGATCCCTTTCGCATCGGAGCCCATCAATAAAGTATGGACAATCGCATTGTGTAAGCGATTAAGATCTTGTTGGGTTTCAACAATAATTGTACCTTCATCAAAACTTACGTGGCTACGCGTATAGAAAGAGTCCGTGTATTTCACGTAATCTTTACGGCTTGCCACTAAAAGCTCATTTACCCCCCAAATACGATCGATATTATGGGAGAATTGACCTGTTAAAATATCTAAACCTTGCGTGTCTTTCGAAAACACTTCGTCATAATTAATGCCACGTCGATGGGTTGGCGAGTCACTACAAGCATATAAAAGCGGAAGTAGCGCCAATAATAAATACTTTTTCATAATCTTTTGTTATTTAGATGGGGGAACGTAACCTTCAATATGCACATCTTTGCCCTCAAATAAGAAATTCACCATTTCTTCTTCTAATAATTTACGATGTTCGGCATTCATCATATTGAGTTTTTTCTCGTTCACTAACATGGTTTGCTTTTTGATCCATTCACCCCATGCTTGTTTACTAATTGAATTAAAAATACGTTTACCTAATTCACCGGGATACAGTTGAAAATCCAACCCTTCTGCATCTTTTTTCAAATATTCGCAAAAAACGGTTCTAGCCATAATAATTCCTTACAAATTGCGTTAATAAATTTTTCACAGGCTGAGCTAACCCGATCTGTTCAGGTGACGTTGGATCATACCAATATTTGACCGCACTTAATAGACCAGATTGAGATTCTTTTCCTTTTTCTGACAATTTTTTCCAATCTGAACGATCGCTCTCTTCAGATTTTCGATCAACTTCAACATAAATGGGATGAATGTCTAAGTGAAAATGGCTAAACGTATGACGGAAAGTTACCCATTCTTGATACTCGGTAATCCCTTGCTCTTTCAGATAATTCAATAATGTTTGTTTATCATCAAACTGAGGAAAACAATACAGTCCGCCCCATAAGCCTTTGCTTTCGCGCTGTTCCAGCCAAACTTTTCCTTGATGAGATAAAATCAAAAAATAGCTTTGTTTTTCCGGCAACGATTTTTTGGGTTTCTTTCCTGGAAATGCCATCCACTTTTCGAGTTTATTGGCTAAACAATCATTACTTAGAGGACAAAGATCACATTTAGGTTTCGTTCGAGTACAAATAGCCGAACCAATATCCATCATCGCTTGATTAAATTCCGCCACTTTCGTGGTTGGTGTAACCTGTTCACTCAATTGCCATAATTGATTTTCGACTTTCTTCTCACCAGACCAACCGTCAACAGCAAAATAACGAGAAAGGACGCGTTTCACATTGCCGTCTAAAATCGGATAAGGTTGATTTTGCACAGAAGATAGTATTGCGCCAGCCGTCGATCGTCCCACGCCTGTTAATGCCCAAACTTGCTCAAATTGGGTAGGAAATTCGCCTTGATATTTATCTCTGATGGTTTGAGCGGCTTTATGTAAATTTCTCGCACGTGCGTAATAACCTAGCCCCGTCCACAAATGTAACACTTCATCTTGCGAAGCATTGGCAAGTGCGGTCACATTAGGAAAAGTTTTGATAAAGCGCTCAAAATAAGGGATAACCGTAGTAACTTGAGTTTGTTGTAACATCACTTCGGAAAGCCAAACTCCATAAAGGGTTTTATTTTGTTGCCAAGGTAAATTTTTGCGCCCAAACTTTTCATACCATTGTAGAACTGAATGGGCAAAAGGGGCATCAACAGAGGATTGGGCTAACATAACTTTCCTAAAGTGCGGTCAAAAATAAGCAAAAATTTTGCGATGATTCTATCACTAAAGCACACCACTTGATCAATTTGATTTTTTCAGTATAATTCGCAGTCTATTTGGTGCCGGATTGTCGGCGATTATTAACTCACGCGGTGTAAGTGGAAAGCATTTATAGCGGCGTGGCTTCAATTTGAGGTTTTCTATGAAACAAGGTATTCATCCAGAATATAAAGAGATTACTGCAACTTGTTCTTGCGGTAACGTGATCAAAACGCGTTCAACTTTAGGCAAAGACATCAACCTTGATGTGTGCGGTAGCTGCCACCCATTCTACACTGGTAAACAACGTGTTGTTGATACTGGTGGTCGTGTTGAACGTTTTAACAGCCGTTTCAAAATCCCAGGTACAAAATAATTTGAATCTGTGTGAAGAACCCTGCCTATGCAGGGTTTTTTATTATCTGAAATTCACCATTTTTCAAATTCAATCAATAAAAAAGTGCGGTCAAAATCGACCGCACTTTTAATTCCCTGTTAAGCAATTAGAGATTTATTTAAAAGGTATAATTAACATTTAAACGAATGTCTCGACCTGGTTCAGGTAATGTTGACACACCTGCACGTTGGCTGTGGCTTCGATAATATTTGTTAAAGGCATTATCTAGCGCAAGGTTCACATTAATATTTTCAGCTGGTTTCCATGTAATATAGAAATCACTTACCCCATAGCCTGGACGTTTAGTGGTTGTTGCACCACCGCCACGGTTATTCGTTGTAGCATCGTAACTGGTATGTTGTACAAAACGACCTTTCCAGCCAATTTCAATATCAGGTTGAGTAAAACGATAAGACATACCTGTAGTCCAAGTACGTCCAATTGGAATAGCAGTCACGGTGCTATCTACTGTTCTACCATCTAACTCAGGTTTACTATAAGCCACGCCTGCACGTAATGTTAAACCTTCATATTTATAAGCTGCACCGACTTCATACCCATGATTTCTTAGTTTACCTGCATTTTGAATTTCATAAAAACCCGGGCGTATTTGTGTAAATGCATGTGTATCTTTTACAGTTTGCCAGAAATAACTACCGTTTAAAGAGAAATTATCAGCAAGTTTGTAATTGAAACCCACTTCTGCATTGCGTGATTTCTCCGGTTTGATATTCGATGCAATTGAATAAACGGCTGTTTGACCTCTCGTTTCACCTGAAGATAACATCACTTCATGGAAACGAGGACTACGTGTTGCATAGTTTAAGCTCGCATTAAAGCTTAGATCATTATTCACTTCATAAATTAAACCGACGCTCGGATTTACGCTTCCCTTATGCGATTTTTGCCATTCATTGCTCGGAAATCAAAGTGATCATAACGTAATCCAGTTGTTAAGGTAAAAGCACCTAAGCCCCAAATACCTTCTGCATAAACACCGACATCACGTTTCTTTTGGTTTTTCATTTGAACACCGTTTTGTACGGTTAACGAATTAGGTTTACCCTCTTGATCACGATAATTAACACCGTATTTAATAAGATGAGACTGTCCCACTGCGCTTTCTAAATTTAAATTTGCCCCATTAGCAATTAAACGTGTTTTTGAATTCTCACTTGGCTCTTTACGATTAATCACAGAATGATACACATTGGCTTTAGCATTCGTCACAAAGCCCATATTCTTACCATTCCATTCTAAGTTTGTCGTATCATTTTGTGTAATACGATAACGAGGGGCGTTATTACTACTATTTATAATTTTGTTACCATTACGATCTAAAACATACCAAGTATTCCCTTCTTGGCTTAAAGTATAGCCATTTGCTCGCTGTTCCTTTGTAAGGGTTGGTGGATTACCATTTCTGGCGCTAGCGGTTAACCAATCTTGCGAAAAGTCAAATTCTTCTCGAAGTGCGCGAACACCATAATGGCGCTCTTGACGATGACTTAATTCAAGACGCTGTTCTTCTGTAATATCAACACCAACTTTGGCGAGTAAACCACGTTGATGCAATGCACTGTTCTGAACTTTTTTACTACCCTCTAAATTGCTAAAATTATGACCACCCTTGTAGTCATTTTCGTTAACCCAATTTCCAGAAATTAACGCATCTAGCGGACCAGCCTTAGAATAAACAGTCGCACCTTTAGACCAACCACTATTTGAACTTACACCTGCATTAACTTTGAAACCGATATCTTGTCCTTCTTTGAGCAAATCTTTTGCGCTAACTGTTTCTGCAACAATTGCACCGCTTGTAGCTCCAATTCCAGCACTTGCTGAACCTGTCCCTTTTTGCACGTCAACACGTTTTAATAAGAACGGATCAAACATAAAACGACCTTGGTGATGGAATAATTGTGCATCGGTATAAGCACCATCAATTTTCACATCAACTTGATCTTGTCCCATACCACGAATTGTAAACCATTGTGATGTACCACGACCGCCACCAAAATTAATTGCTGGTTCATCTTTTAATAAACCTTTTAATTCAGTCTCAGTGCTACGCTCCATTGTTTTTGTTGTAATCACATTAGTCTTACTTTTTGCCCCGCTGTTCTCGGAAACAACATTAATCACATCTAATTTTTCTTCAGCCTGGACATGACCTGCAACAAATACGGCAAGTGGCAATAAGGCAAAATTTGCTCTCTTCATTATATATACCTTCCATAGATTTAAAACGATAATAATTATTATTTATTTTTGAGTATTAAGTCAAGATTTCTTTGCGTTTCTGTTGTCTAAATTAATTACACACAAAAAAAGCCCTGTATAAACAGGGCTTCAATCATCTATTCTTACTTAGAAAGTATATTTTACCGTTGCGTAATAAGCACGACCAGGTTCGTTGTAAGTATGAGCATTGTAATTTGTACTGCTTGATGAACGATAAATGCGTTTATCAAATAAGTTACTTACACCAACACGAATGCTGATTGTATCTTTCCAATTATAACCCGCACTTAATCCCCAAACTGCATAGCCACCAATATCTTCTGAGCCAGCAAGCTGATTAATGTATTTATTGTTACCATTTTCCATACGGTTTTCCGGATTTTTACGGGATTTTTGTTTACCGTATTGCGTATAAGTTAACATCGCATCCAAACTATCGGTGATTTGATAACTTAAGCTTGAATTCAAGGTATATTTTGGCACGATAGAAAGCGGATTACCCGTATCTTTATTTTTGGTTTTGTGCATATAAGTAAAGTTATTCACCCAGTTTAATTTATCTTGGATTAATGGTAACGTCAGATTACCTTCAAAACCTTCAATCACTGCGCGGTTTGCATTACCCCATTTATATACATAGTTACCTAAGTTGGTTAGGCCGATAAATTCACCATCAGACACGATTTTGTTACGATAGTCATTACGGAAGTAAGCTACAGAAGCTAGAAGTCCGTCTTTATCATATTCAATTCCGATTTCTTTATTCCAGCTGGTTTCTGGTTTAATGTCGCTATTACCTTGGAAATAACAGGTTTTATTATTTGGTACATTCGTTGGACAGCCTTGACCTAAAGTAAACAACAAGTAATTCGGGTTAGTTTGATAAAGATTCGGTGCTTTATAAGCTCTTGCAATCCCACCTTTAATTTTCCAATCATCGTTGAGACTTTGTAAGAAGTTTAAACCACCACTTACATTAGAGCCTGAATAAGTGTTGTAATCATAACGTAAAGATGGCGTTAAGATCGTGGATTGTGTTGCTGAAATATTATCTTCAACAAATACCGCCCATTCCGTTTGACTGCTATGACCGCCTCGTACATTTGAGATACCACTTGGTAAACGTTCTTTCAAATCATAAACTACCTTACCTGTTTTTTTGTCTCGTCGTCCACCAAGTAACTGTGTCATAGAAGAAGCATCATCTAAACTGCTGTGTACGCCTTCAAAACCAACTGTCAGCATATGCTCTACACCCAAGGTAAATGGGATATAGAATTCAGAACTAAAGCGCGTATTTTTAAGAATAGAATCGCTAAAGGCTGATGTACTCGAATAACTGCCTTCTGGACCACCTGCTAAATATTCTGGTAAACGGCTGTTTTTAGTTTTATCAAAAGTAATATAGGTTTTATTGTCAAAATGATCGAATTTACCTTCATAGGTTAAAGCATAGTTCTGACGATATAAACGAGCGGTTTCAGCTTTGCTTCCCGCCAAAGTTTTGGTTTCAGGATAGTTTTTATTATTATAAAGCCCTGCTGAGCTATTTTGTGTATCACCGTTATAAATATTACCTTGACGGCTGAAACCAGAATCCAAGGTTAATTTATTTTTCTCATTGATATTCCACACTAAACGGCCATTAATATCTTTATTACGTACGCCTTCACGACCAGCAATTGCAGGATCGCCATTAATACCGACTTCATCCGCTTGAGTTTTATTCCAGTTACCATATAAACGGAATTGCAATACGTCTTTAATTAACGCTCCGCTTAGATTAAAACCGACACGGTTCGTTGCACCTTCATCGCTGTCTTCTGGTTGATTGGTGTAATAGCTCAAGCTACCGTGTAAATCATTGGTAACAGGTTTAGTGATAATATTAACCACCCCACCCATTGCACCTGAGCCATAGCGTGCCGCTGAAGGACCACGCAATACTTCAATTTTTTCAATCGCTTCAACTGGCACCCAGTTACTGTCGCCACGAGAGTTACGTTCACCACGCACACCATAACGTTCTGCATTACGAGAGGTGACTGGTTTACCATCCACTAAAATCAATGTATTTTCTGGTCCCATACCACGAATATCAATTTGACGTTTATTTCCGCGTTGTCCTGTAGATGAGTTACCCGTCAAATTCACACCTGGCATGGTACGTAATACTTCAGAAACATCATTTGTCGCTGGGCGTTTTTCTAAATCTTTTGCTGTCACAAGAGAAGAACCAAGTGATTGTTTTACCTGATTTTCTGCTGTAACTTTAATTTCCTCTAGTTTCTCTTCGCCATAAGAATAGCTTGAAAAAAGCGCGATGGTTAATGTGCTTAATGCGAAGAATGATGTTGTTTTTAAATGATTGCCTTTATACATTGAATGCTCTCCTGGTATATGTGAAATAAATAATACCCGAGAATTCTAGTACAATATAATTTGAGTGTAAACAACAATTCTTATCATTATTATTCAAATTAAATGAACAAAATACCTAAATTTTGACCGCACTTTCTTGCAATCCCAACAGATTCTAGTATCATTCACGGCTTACTAATTTGGCGAGTTTATTTCTATTGTCGGGTTCCCTACCCCCGATTAACCAAATAAAAAGGTCTTAAAATGAAAATTAATACTCCGATCTTCAATGATCAACAAAAACGTTTTGCTTTAATTTTATTAAGCTTGTTTCATATCTTTATCATCACAGCCAGTAACTATTTCGTTCAAATTCCATTTGAAATCAATTTAAAATTGACCGCACTTGGTTTTGCTGATGATTTTTCCTTCCACAGCACATGGGGCACGCTCACCTTCCCATTCATTTTCTTAGCCACTGATTTAACAGTACGTGTATTTGGGGCAAAAGAAGCCCGTTGGATCATTTTTATTGTGATGCTCCCCGCACTTATCGTGAGTTACATTGTTTCTGTTGTTTTTTCTGATGGACAATATCAAGGTTTAAGTGCATTAAGTGAATTCAATATGTTTGTTTTCCGTATTGCATTTGCGAGTTTCTGTGCTTATGTTTTCGGTCAATTATTAGATGTCTTAGTATTCAACCGCTTACGCCAATTAAAAACTTGGTGGATTGCACCGAGCAGCTCAATGACATTTGGTTCCCTTGCGGATACCTTTATGTTCTTTTGTGTCGCATTTTATAAAAGTAGTGACCCATTTATGGCAGAACATTGGTTTAGCCTTGGATTTGTCGATTACTTATTTAAATTATTTGTCGGTATTGTCTTGTTTGTACCTGCTTATGGCGTGGTACTGAGCATGATCTTACGTAAACTTCAATCTCTCGCAAGCTCTCGTCAGTTTGCTTAACTTAAGGAAATAAAATGACTGAAACCCTTTCTCTTAGAGCCAAAATAGAACAAAGCCCAATGGGGGCTTATCAATGGATGATTGTGGTCATGGCTGCCATCATGAATTTACTTGACGGCTTCGATGTATTAGCCCTTGCCTTCACGGCAACAGCCATTCGTGGCGAATTTGGTCTCACGGGGATTGAGTTAGGTTATTTATTAAGTGCCGGCTTATTTGGCATGACCGCTGGCTCACTTTTCCTCGCACCACTTGCAGATAAAATTGGTCGTCGCCCATTGTTATTAATGGCAGTATCACTCTCCGCTATCGGAATGTTAGGATCGGCGTTTATTTCACAATATCAATGGCTTGGTTTCTGGCGCGTTCTCACCGGCCTTGGTGTTGGCGGGATTTTAGTAGGCACAAACGTGATCACCAGCGAATATTCCTCTCGCAAATGGCGTAGCTTCGCGATCAGTGTCTATGCGGCAGGTTTTGGTATCGGTGCAGTATTAGGCGGTATGTTCGCTGTGATGTTGCAAGGTGAATATGGCTGGCGTTCAGTGTTCCTAGCAGGGGCTATCTTGACCGGTTTACTTTTAGTGGTGTTATTTATTTGGTTACCGGAATCCATTGATTTCCTCACATCTAAACAACCTAAAAATGCAGAAGTGCGGTTAAATTTAATCGCAAAAAAAATTGGTTTAGCCGGTGATTGGAAACTTCCAGAAAAAGCGGAAAAAGTTAAAACTAAATTGCCTATTAGCCAATTATTCAGCGAGAAATACTTACATTCTACCCTGTTAATTTGGACGGCTTTTTTTGCGATCATGTTCAGCTTCTATTTTATTAGCTCATGGACACCAGCCTTATTAAAAGAAGCAGGAATGACAACTGAGCAAAGTGTCAGTGTAGGGATGATGATTTCATTAGGTGGCACCTGCGGCGCCTTAATCTATGGCTTACTGGCTAGCCGTTGGACAGCTCGTGGCGTGTTAATTTTATTCACCGTATTATCTTCTGCTGCAATAATTACCTTCATCTTATCCTCATCCGTTTTATGGATTGCGATGGTATTCGGTATTTTAGTTGGTGCGCTCATGAATGGTTGTATCAGCGGTCTTTATACCTTAAACCCGCTTACTTATGATGCCGATATTCGTAGCACCGGTGTGGGCTGGTCGATTGGTATCGGTCGTATTGGTGCAATTCTTGCTCCAACGATTGCCGGCCAATTATTAGATATGGGCTGGGACAAACAGAGTTTATATGTGGGCGTGGGCTTTGTGATGTTAATCTCAACAGTCGCACTCTTTTTCTTAAAAAGCCGCTCAGAAATTAAAGCATAATTTTAAAAAATATAACAAAAGGCGTAATAAACACGCCTTTTTTATTGAGTTGATAAAGTACTCATCCCTAGCCTTCAAATCAGAAAGATTCTCAAGTTATTTTATGTAACATTTTCTTCTAAAAATCCTTTGTTATCCATCTTGAATTTCAACGCATTATGGTGTTAAATCGGCGCATATTATAAGGGTATAAAATTATAAGAATAAGTGTAGGAATTTATGTGCCAATTACTCGGAATGAACTGTAATACACCGACGGATATTGTCTTTTCTTTTGAAGGCTTCCGTCGTCGTGCGGGTCTTACCGATTGCCATTCAGATGGCTTCGGTATCGCTTTTTTTGAAGGCCGTGGTGTGCGTATTTTTCGCGATAACCACGCTGCATCACAATCCCCTATTGCGGATTGTGTAAAACAATACAAAATTAAATCACTGAATGTAATTGCTCACATTCGTAAGGCAACGCAAGGCGGTGTCACCATTGAAAATACCCATCCCTTTATTCGTGAAATTTGGGGACAAAACTGGGTCTTTGCTCACAACGGTAATTTAAAAGAATTACCGGATATGTCTGAGAGTTTCTGCCAACCCATTGGTTCAACGGATTCAGAAGCGGCATTTTGTTATATGGCGGAATATTTGAAAAATCGTTTCCGTCGTAAACCGTCTGAAATAGAAATTTTTGAAGCCATTCAAGACATTACCAAAGAGCTCTCACAAAAAGGGACCTTTAACTTCATTCTTTCAAACGGAGAATGGATGATTGCCCACTGCTCAACCAATTTGCATTACTTAACACGTAAAGCTCCTTTTGGTAAAGCTCACCGCATTGATGATGATGGTGTCATTGATTTTAATGATTATGCAAAAGATGGCGACAAAGTCACCATCATTACGACGTTCCCTCTCACCAAAGATGAGCCTTGGGTCAAAATGGAACATGGTGGTTTCGTCTTCTTCAAAGAAGGGGATAAAATTGCTGAGGTAGTAGGCGTGGCAAAAGAAATGGAAGATGACGGTACATTAGGCAATCGTGCAGCAGCCTGATAACAAATCAAAATAAAAAGTGCGGTCAAAAACATCAGAGATTTTGACCGCACTTTTTTATCTACAATTAACGCATTGTGACAAATTCTTCTGAACCTGTTGGGTGAATCGCCACTGTATTATCAAAGTCTGCTTTGGTTGCACCCATTTTGATTGCCACAGCAAAACCTTGAATCATTTCATCCACACCAAAACCAATGCCGTGTAAGCCCACGATTTTCTCTTCTTTGCCGACACACACTAATTTCATTCGGCAAGGTTGACGATGTTCAGTGACAGCGGTGTACATTGCCGTGAAAGAGGATTTATACACTTTCACATTTTCTTCACCATATTGCTCAATCGCTTGTGGTTCAGTTAAACCGACTGTACCAATTGGCGGATGGCTAAACACGACAGTTGGCACAAGATTGTAATCTAAATGCTCATTCGGTTTGTTATTGAATAAACGCTCGGATAAACGACGACCTGCCGCCACGGCAACTGGTGTTAATTCAATACCACCTTCGATAATATCACCCACAGCATAAATGCCAGGTACGTTTGTATTTTGATATTTATCGACAATAATTTGTCCGCGTGAATTGGTTTTCACACCGGTTACTTCAAGATTAATCACATCCGTTGCTGGTTCACGACCGATTGCCCAAATTAACGTATCCACTGTGGTTTTACGGCCATCTTGTAATTTCAAGGTAAGTGAACCATCCGTATTTTTCACTACTTCTTCAGGCAACGCTTTGGTGTGCAGTTGGATACCATCTTGTGCTAACACTTCAACTAAAGTCTCGACAATCAATGGATCTTGATTACGCAATGGGGCATGTTGGCGTACAAACAAATGTGTTTCGCTGCCTAAGCTATTTAAAACACCCGCTAATTCAACAGCAATATACCCTGCGCCTACTACTGCGACACGTTTTGGTAACTCATTTAAAGCAAACACACCATTTGAATCAATCCCGTATTCTGCGCCTTTTACCGCTGGAATACTTGGGCGACCACCCGTAGCAATTAAGATATGATCTGCAGTCACTAATTCTGTTGAACCATCTGCATAGCTCACTTCAATCGTTTTCGTATCTTTAAAACGTGCAAAACCATTAAGCACATCGACATTATTTTTCGCTAATACATTATTGTAAGAGGTATGAATACGACCGATGTAAGCTTGACGACTTTCGACTAATTTCGCGTAATCAAACTTTTTCACTTCTACATCAAAACCATAAGCCGGCGCATAACTATTAATCGCTTCTGCAATTTGAGCACCATAAAACATCACTTTTTTCGGTACACAACCCACATTTACACAAGTACCACCGAGATGTTTTGCTTCAATAATCGCACATTTTTTGCCGTAGCTTGCCGCACGGTTAATTGAGGCTATCCCGCCGGAACCACCACCGATAGCAATATAATCATAATGTTTAGTCATTGTAATGATCCTTTTTTTACTTACTAGAATTTTCTCCTATTTTGCCTAAAACTAAAGAAGAAAGCTATAAATTGATTTAATTGGGATTGTCTATATGAAAAGAAAGATCCTCATTTTCAGCATAAATATCAACATACAAAGTAGATTTTCGTTATAATGCCAGCTTACCTCCAGCAAAAAACAAGCATAAATCATCTTAAAAACTAATCAGCTTACCAAAGGAAAAACCGATATGGCAATCTGGAAAAAAGCATTCACACTTAAGCAGCTCAATGAAATGGGAAAACATTGTGCCGTTGGGCATTTGGGGATTGAGATTTCGGCTTATGGAGAAAACTGGATTGAAGCAACAATGCCCGTCGATCATCGCACCACTCAGCCTTTCGGTCTATTACATGGTGGTGTGTCTGTGGCGTTGGCTGAAACCATTGGTTCATTGGCAGGATTTCTCTGTATAGAAGAGGATCAAGTTGCCTTGGGATTAGATATCAACGCCAATCATCTTCGCCCAGTGAAAAAAGGTTTTGTTACCGCAAAGGCAACACCAATTGCTTTAAGTCAAAATATCCATGTTTGGCAAATTGACATTCGCGATGAACAAGATAAACTTTGCTGCGTTTCTCGATTAACGCTTTCTATCAAATATTTATGACTACAACTCAAAAAATTGGCATCATTTTAGCGAATCTTGGTACGCCAGATGCCCCTCAACCTACTGCGATCTCCCGTTATCTAGCAGATTTTTTAATGGATCCCCGTGTGGTCGATTTGCCTCGTTGGAAATGGTATCTCCTTTTAAAAGCTATTATTTTACCTATGCGTTCTAAACGCATTGCACGAAATTATCAATCTATTTGGACAGAACAAGGCTCTCCCCTACTTGCCATTACAAAGCAACAACAAGCGGGTTTACAAGCTTATTTGACTGAACAAGGTATCAATGCACAAGTCGAAATTGCCATGACTTACGGCAATCCTTCGATGCAAAGTGCAGTCAAAAATTTACTCAAAAATGAGGTGGAACGCATGATTGTGTTGCCGCTTTATCCACAATATTCCAGCACCACAACAGGCGCATTAATCGATGCTTTCAATCGTGCGATTGCGCAAGAGCGCAATATTGTACCTTTTGAGTTTATTCATTCTTATCATCTTGATGAAAACTACATCAATGCCTTGGTGGACTCCATCAAAGTGCGGTTAAAACCAGATGAGTTTTTGCTCTTTTCTTATCATGGAATTCCATTACGTTATGAAAATATGGGCGATTATTATCGTCAGCATTGTAAACAAACCACGATTGCCATTGTGGATAAACTCGGTTTAACCGAAAACCAATGGAATATGACGTTCCAATCTCGTTTTGGCCGTGAAGAATGGTTACAACCTTATACGGATCACTTTTTAGAAGAAGCGGCTTCTCAAGGCATTCAGAAAATAGCTGTGATCTGCCCGGGCTTTTCGGTGGATTGCTTAGAAACCTTAGAAGAAATAGAGGTTGAAAATAAAGAGAAATTCTTGACACATGGCGGCGTTTCTTATCACTACATCCCTGCATTAAATGCAGAAAAAGCCCATATTGAAATGATGGGAGAATTGATTTTGGATAAGTTGCAGTAGTAAATCTCCTTTAATTAAATCTCCCCCTAGCCCCCTCTTTACTAAAGAGGGGGTATTTTATTGGCAAATAAATGCTCTATGTTCTATGCTCTATGCTCTTAGTCCTCTCAAATACTCCCATAAAATATTAAAAGTAACTCATAAAAAAGCCCCTCTTTTGTAAAGAGGGGTTGGGGAGATTTAAAAAGATAAACAAAAAGGCGAACCTTGGGATTCGCCTTTTAAGATTTCCTTCTAATCCAAGATTAGAAGTATACACGCATACCTACACCGATAGCTCTGTCTTTAGTTTTACCATCGTAAGCATAACCACCATTTGCATTTTCAGCATAATTTTTAGTTGTTACGTATTTACCTTCTAAGAATACTACAACTTGTTTATGAAGTTTATAATCCGCACCAAGTAAGAAACCGTGAGTTTTATCTTTAGTAGTTTCACCTTTCACACGTTCATATAGGTAGTTACCATATACTTGAGATGCTGGAGTTACTTGATATGCAAAGCCTGGAGATACGTAGAATTTATTGGTTTTTGCATCATTTTCTTTTTCATGAGCATAACCAAAGTCACCAGTTAATGTGAAGTCGCCAAATTTATAACCTAATGATGCTAAAAAACCATCTAAACGGTGTTTATATGACGCATCAGTTTCAAAGCTAGTGTGGCCATAAGCGAAACGCGCATCTAAATCACCCGCTGTGTATAATGCACCGAAACCAAATGCATTTTTGATAGCTGGATCAAGTGCTTTGCCTTTTTCATTATTTTTTTGACCAAAGTTATAGTTTGCACTTAATTGTAAACCTTCAATACCTTTATAGTCATAACGAATTACGCCTGTACCCGCAGTTGGAATATATTCTTCTTTTGGAATTAAACCATATTCATAATCAACTGCTTGGCTTAAATCATCTGCGATAGTTAATTGACGACCAAATGTGATATCGCCAGTAGCTTTACTACCTAAACCTACGTAAGCACGTTTAGCATAAAGTCTACCAAATTTATCACGAGAATCTGTATCATCAAAACGGAATTCTAAACGACCTAATGCATAGAAATCGTTATCTAAGTTATGTTTTACAGTGATGCCGAAACGTGAGCCTGCATTACGTAAAGCTGAGTTAGTTTTTTTAGTTGATTTACCAGCGCGGTCGTACTCTTTTTTATCCGCTTTTTCCATAATTAAACGAAGAGAACCGTTTAACTCAACTTTAGTACCTTCGTTGTCGTAAACTACTGCTGCGTTTGCTGCTGAAGCGGCAAATGCAGAAACAATTAATGCTGCTAGTGTCTTTTTCATAATTGTTATTCCTTTTGGTTGTTACCGATGATTTTTGATTGAAGCAATTTTTCATAAAAAGTTCAATCTCCGAAATAGACGTCGCAAATATTACAAAATAAACCTATAGTGTCAATGGAGGATCCCGACCAATGTTCTAAAATCCGATCAAGATCACATTTTTTGAACAAAAAAGGATATTTTTTGAGCAAACTAAGCGCATTCCACCGAAAATGAAATCACCTCTTTAATGCTTTTAGCGCCTAATGCAATCATAATTAAACGATCAACACCTAAAGCAACGCCTGACGTATTCGGAATACCCGCTTGTAATGCAGCAAGAAAACGATGATCAATTTCACGTTGTGGCAAACCAGCTCTTGCACGTAGGCGATTATCTTGCTCAAAACGATGTTGTTGTTCACGAGCATCTGTAAGCTCATGAAAACCGTTGGCTAGCTCTAATCCTTTATAATAGAACTCAAAGCGTTCTGCTACTCGGCTATCTTCAGGACTAAGTTGCGCAAGTGCCGCTTGGGAAGAAGGGAAATGATAAACGGCAACCGGCGTCTCTTGGCCAATTTTAGGTTCTACCACTTCACTGAATAGAAATTGTAATAAAGTATCACGATCCTCATCTTCATCTGCCATAAAGTTGTATTTACGTGCCACTTCCACCAGTTCTTGACGAGTCGCTGATAATGGATCTAATCCTACATATTCTTGGAAGACAAATTGATAACTTAACGTTTCTGCGGGTTTACAATCGAGAATCTGTTGTAGTAAATCATCCACTTCATTCATCAGACGGTACATATCAAAGTGCGGTCGATACCATTCGAGCATAGTAAATTCCGGATTATGGCGATTGCCCGCTTCTTCATTACGGAATACTTTACCAATTTGAAAGATCGGTCCACTGCCTGCCGCCAATAAACGCTTCATGTGATATTCGGGGCTAGTAGAAAGCCAGAGCGTTTTCGACAGTTCATCAAAAGGAGCAACAAATTCTGTATTAAAGGTGGAAAGGTGCAGATCCGTTACGCCAAATTCACTTAAAACAGGGGTTTCCACTTCTAATAATCCACGTTCAGTAAAAAACTGGCGGATATCCGCAATGATTTTGGCACGCGCCAATAAGTTTTTAATTGATGCGGAAGGTTGCCATTCTATTTTTTTATCGCTAAGTGCGGTCATTTTTTTCTCCGTTTTCACCTTTAAAATGAATTAGGCTATTGTAAACAAGAGTAATTTTTAACTCAATAATCCGACTAAATCATTCTTAAACGAAAACGGTTATCATCTAAAAATATATAAAAAAGTAACTTTTTTGAGTTAGATCACACTTTTGATATTTTATCCGTTTATTCAGGAAAAAAGGTTACTAATTTGTGAACAAAAGTGGCAGAATGACAGCGTATCACCTATTTATTTAGGACATCTTATTTTTTTACTTTCTATTGATTGGAGGACATCGTGCAAACGGTTAATGTCGATATTGCTATTGTTGGCGCTGGTGGTGGCGGTTTACGTGCCGCAATTGCAGCAGCAGAAGCAAACCCTAACTTAAAGATCGCATTAGTTTCTAAGGTTTATCCTATGCGTAGCCATACGGTTGCAGCAGAAGGCGGTGCGGCCGCAGTAATTAAAGAGGAAGATTCTTACGATAAACACTTCCACGATACCGTTGCCGGTGGTGACTGGTTATGTGAACAAGATGTGGTGGAATATTTCGTTGAACATTCTCCGGTGGAAATGACTCAACTTGAACGTTGGGGCTGCCCTTGGAGCCGTAAAGCAGATGGTGATGTAAACGTGCGTCGTTTCGGTGGGATGAAAATCGAACGTACTTGGTTCGCAGCAGATAAAACCGGTTTCCACTTATTACATACTCTTTTCCAAACATCCATTCAATATCCACAAATTCAACGCTTTGACGAGCACTTCGTTTTAGACATCTTAGTTGATGATGGTCACGCTCGTGGTATGGTTGCGATGAATATGATGGAAGGTACACTTGTTCAAATCAACGCAAATGCGGTTGTGATTGCAACAGGCGGTGGCTGTCGTGCATTTAAATTTAACACCAACGGCGGTATCGTAACAGGTGATGGCTTATCAATGGCATATCGTCACGGTGTTCCACTTCGTGATATGGAATTCGTCCAATACCATCCAACCGGCTTACCGAACACCGGTATCTTAATGACTGAAGGTTGTCGTGGTGAAGGCGGTATCTTAGTGAATAAAAACGGCTATCGTTATTTACAAGATTATGGTCTAGGTCCTGAAACCCCAATCGGTAAGCCTGAAAACAAATATATGGAACTTGGTCCACGTGATAAAGTTTCACAGGCGTTCTGGCAAGAATGGAAAAAAGGTAACACCTTAAAAACGGCAAAAGGTGTTGATGTGGTTCACCTTGACTTACGTCACTTAGGTGAAAAATATTTACATGAGCGTCTTCCATTCATTTGTGAATTAGCCAGTGCTTATGAAGGTGTAAACCCAGTTAATGAACCAATCCCAGTTCGCCCGGTTGTTCACTACACCATGGGTGGTATTGAAGTGGATTACAACAGCGAAACTCGCATTAAAGGTTTATTTGCTGTGGGTGAATGTGCATCTTCTGGTTTACATGGTGCAAACCGTTTAGGTTCTAACTCGCTTGCGGAATTAGTGGTTTTAGGCCGTGTTGCAGGTGAATATGCCGCACAACGTGCAGCAGAAGCTCAATCTACAAATCGTGCTGCAGTTGATGCACAAGCGCAAGATGTTGTCGCTCGCCTTAAAGCGCTTTATGACCAAGAAGGTAATGAATCTTGGTCTGAAATTCGTGATGAAATGGGTACCGTAATGGAAGAAGGTTGTGGTATCTACCGTGACCAAGAAAGCATGCAAAAAGCAGTAGATAAAATTGCTGAGCTTAAAGAACGTTATAAACGTATTCGTGTTGCAGACCGTTCAAGCGTATTCAATACCGATGTGCTTTACACTGTAGAATTAGGTTACATCCTTGATGTGGCACAATCTATTGCCAACTCTGCAATTGAACGTAAAGAGTCTCGTGGTGCACACCAACGCTTAGACTATACTGAACGTGATGATGTGAATTATTTAAAACACACCCTTGCTTACTACAATGGCGATGATGCACCGCGTATTGAATACAGCCCGGTGAAAATCACTAAATCTCAACCAGCAAAACGTGTTTATGGTGCTGAAGCAGAAGCGGCAGAAGCGGCTGCGAAAGCTAAGGAGCAAGCAAATGGCTAATTCACCAGTAATGACTGTAGAAGTATTACGCTACAACCCAGAAAATGATCAAGAGCCACATTTAAGCTCTTATCAAGTACCTTATGATAACCAAACTTCTCTTTTAGATGCGTTAGGTTACATTAAAGATAAACTTGAACCGTCTCTTTCTTATCGCTGGTCTTGCCGTATGGCGATCTGCGGTTCTTGTGGGATGATGGTGAATAACAAACCTAAATTGGCTTGTAAGACATTCTTACGTGATTACAGCGGCCATATGCGTATTGAACCATTAGCAAACTTCCCTATTGAACGCGACTTAGTGGTTGATTTAAGCCACTTTATAGAAAGTTTAGAGGCAATTAAACCTTATATTATTGGTAACGAAGCACCAGCATTAGATGGTAAACCACATCCATCAAAAGAATTGCAAGTAAGCCGTACTAAACAAACGCCGGCACAACTTGAAAAATATCGTCAATTCTCAATGTGTATCAACTGTGGTTTATGCTATGCGGCTTGTCCACAATTTGGTTTAAACCCTGAATTCTTAGGCCCTGCAGCGATTACAATGGCACACCGTTACAACCTTGATAACCGTGATCATGGTAAGGCACAACGTATGCCATTATTAAATGGTAAAAACGGTGTTTGGAGCTGTACTTTCGTTGGTTATTGTTCTGAAGTGTGTCCAAAACACGTGGATCCAGCTTCTGCGATCAACCAAGGCAAAGTGGAAAGTGCCAAAGATTATGTTATCTCAATGCTAAAACCAAAAGGCTAAGGGGAAGAATATGTCAGTAACAATAAGTAAACGCAAAAAATATGTTCGCCCAATGACGGCTACTTGGTGGCAAAAATTGGATTTCTACAAAGCATATATGGTACGTGAAGCAACCTCTATCTTTGCTGTATGGTTCTGTATCGTATTGCTTTACGGTGTACTTTGCCTTGCAAGCAATCCTGTACCAGGCTTAGGTATTATTGATTTCATTGGCTTCTTAAGAAATCCAATTGTGGTGTTCTTAAATATCATCACATTAATTGCGACCTTATATCACACAGCAACTTATTTCGTGATGACACCAAAAGTGATGAACATCATTGTTAAAAATGAACGCTTACCACATCACTTGTTAAGAAATGCACTTTGGGCAGTGACGGCAGTGATTAGTGTTATCGCATTAATTTTAGTTTATATGTAGGGAGAGAAAAAATGGTCGATCAAAATCCAAAACGCTCTGGTGAACCGCCAGTATGGTTGATGTTTGGTGCTGGCGGGACTGTCAGTGCGATTTTCTTCCCTGTTGTGATCTTAATCCTTGGTTTATTGTTACCATTCGGATTAATTGATCCACATAACTTAATTACATTCGCTTATTCTTGGATCGGAAAACTAGTTATCTTAGTTTTAACAATTTTCCCTATGTGGTGTGGTTTACACCGTATCCATCACGCGATGCACGATCTTAAAATCCATGTACCAGCAGGCGGATTTATCTTTTACGGCTTAGCCATGATTTACACAATCTGGGTGTTATTTGCTGTATTAGGTTTGTAATTTAAAACACTAAATGGATAAATAAAAGTGCGGTCAAAAATGACCGCACTTTTTTATTCTCAACGAATAACCCAAATATTTTCTTAATCCAGAAAAACAAAAAACCCGACATAACGTCGGGTTTTCTTTTATCAAAAAATTTGATAATTATTCTGCAACAACGATAACATCTAATGTTGCAAATACTTCGCCATGAAGTTGGAAACGAACGTCGTGGTCACCAAGAGTACGGATTGGACCGTTTGGTAAACGAACTTCGCTTTTCGCAATTTCAACGCCTGCTGCAGTTACTGCTTCTGCTACATCACGAGTAGTGATTGCGCCGAATAAACGACCTTCTTCACCAGCTTTAGATGCGATAGTTACAGAACCTAATGCAGTCACTTGTGCTGCACGAGCTTGAGCTGCTGCTAAACTTGCTGCTGCCGCTGCTTCTAACTCTGCACGACGTGCTTCAAAGTGTTCAATGTTAGCTTTAGTTGCCATAACTGCTTTACCTTGTGGGATTAAGAAGTTACGAGCGAAACCAGATTTAACATTAACTTGATCACCTACGTTACCTAGGTGAACGATTTTATCTAAAAGAATTACTTGCATTTCCTAACTCCTTCTTAATTGTGATGAGAATCAGAGTAAGGTAATAACGCTAAATAACGAGCGCGTTTGATTGCGCGTGCTAATTGGCGTTGGTACTTCGCACGAGTACCGGTAATGCGGCTTGGTACAATTTTGCCGCTTTCAGAAATGTAGTTCTTTAATGTAGCGATATCTTTGTAATCGATTTCAACAACATTTTCCGCTGTGAAACGGCAGAACTTACGACGACGGAAATAACGTGCCATTTGGCTGTCTCCTAATCTATAAATTCGATTTGCTCGGCATGCAATACTAACTGCGTTAAACCATTTGAGGTTTTATGTGAAGTAATAAACCCCACCACAAGAAGTTTACTGCCGACCGTAATGCTTTGAGTTTTTTCTATTAACTGATTGCCACTGACTTGAACTGGCATCTTTAACCACGCTTGGCGTGATAAACCACTTTCGACTTGTTCGGAACGATGTTCCAGCCAAAATTGGCAATGCGCAATCCCGTTAGGGCTTTTGCTTCGCTTGGGTAATTGACACACTGTGCCGATTAACGAGAAGCGATTATCAAGTTTTGAATTACTCTTCAGCATCCTCAAAATCGTTGTTTTCAACTTCAGCTAAAGGTTTACGTTCTTCTTTAGCCGCTTTCATTGGGGACGCTTCGGTTACGGCGTGCTTAGTATGGATAACAAGACTGCGTAATACAGCATCGTTATAACGGAAAGTCGTTTCTAGCTCGTCGATGACTTGTTGAGGCGCTTCTACATTCATAAGCACGTAGTGTGCTTTGTGTAATTTGTTAATTGGGTACGCTAATTGACGACGACCCCAATCTTCTAGGCGATGAACTTGACCACCAGCTTCTTTAACAGAACCTGTGTAACGTTCGATCATACCTGGTACTTGCTCGCTTTGGTCCGGATGAACCATGAACACGATTTCGTAGTGACGCATTACTGCTCCTTACGGGTTAATCAGCCTTTGACGTAGATTAGCCACCAATCTGCAAAGGCAAGGAACGAAAAAATGAACGTGGCTAAGGGCGCTGATTATACAGATTTTTTTCCAGACTTCAAATAATTTGTACGCTTTTCAAACAAAAAAGCCGATATCAACATATCGGCTTTTCTTTTCATTTCTAAATTAACGGCTACGGAAAATGATACGACCTTTGCTTAAGTCATAAGGCGTCATTTCTACTGTTACTTTATCGCCCGTTAAGATACGAATATAGTTTTTACGCATTTTGCCAGAAATATGTGCAGTCACCACGTGGCCATTTTCTAACTCAACGCGGAACATGGTATTCGGTAAGGTTTCCAAAATTGTGCCTTGCATTTCAATGCAATCTTCTTTTGCCATTTTATCCTCTAAAATAATGATTTTTTTGACCGCACTTTTTGCGGCTATAAATGAAAAACGGGCGAATTATAGCCGTTTTTAATGTTAGACGAAAGATTAAAATGGTATTTTGTTGAAATGCACATTATTTTTTTAATAATTCGATTATAATGTTCCACTAAAATCGATTAGGTAAAGAATTTAATTTAGCATATGAGACCAATAAGATGTAGCCTTATGCGGTATCACCTTTCCCAAGGTGGCCCCCCTATCTAAAAAGCTAAAGCAAACTTTACTCAGATTTTCGTCAATTTGTATGTAAACCAATGACTTCAACCCAAGGGTTATTTATGGCTATACCTAAAATAATTGTAATTAGTTTAAAACATTCAACAAGAAGAGAAAATATTGCTAAGCGCCTTTCTGGTTTGGGGTTAGACTTTACTTTTTTTGATGCGACAGATGGGAAAAAACTTCCTGCTTCCGTATTAGAATCTGTCGATTATGATTTCTATCCGAAACATTATTTATCACCTAAGCCCTTAACGCTCGGTGAAATTGGCTGTGCAATAAGCCATATTAAAGTTTATGAGCACATGGTAGAAAACAATATTGAAAGTGCCATTATTCTTGAAGATGATGCGATCGTTTCACAGCACTTTAAGGAAATTGTTGAAGATACGCTCAATAAAATTAATAAAAATCATGAGTTGATCTTTTTTGATCACGGAAAGGTTAAATCCCATTTCTTTAAAAAACGGATTATGGAAGGATATAGACTTGCACATTACAAGGCACCTTCAAAAAATTCAAAAAGATGTATTATCTATGCAACCGCTTATTTAATTACACTATCGGGCGCTAAAAAATTACTTAACTACGCTTATCCAATAAGACTGCCTGCTGATTATCTGACGGGATTAATCCAAAAAACACGCGTTGATGCCTATGGCATTGAACCACCATGTGTATTTAGAGGATTAAACAGTGATTCAGAAATAGACAAAATTGAGCATCGATATGAATAAGCTAAAGGCCCTAAGATTAAAAATAGGGAAATGGATACTTGATAAATCCTCAAGATCCAACAATCCCCAAAGTTTAGAACATCCTAATAGTTTCTTATTTTTGCGACAAGATGGGAAAATTGGCGACTATATCGTGAGTTCTTTTGTTTTTCGGGAAATAAAGAAATTTAACCCCTTGATAAAGATTGGTGTCATCTGCACGAAACAGAACGCTTATCTGTTTCAAAGAAACCATAACATTGATGAGATTTATCTTGTAAAGAAAAGAAACATTCTCGACTACATCAAGACGGCACTGTTTATTCGAAAAGAAAGATACGATGTTGTCATTGATCCAACTCTTGTACTTAGAAACCGAGACTTGTTGCTATTGAGAATACTCAATGCCCGTAATTATATCGGCTATAGAAAAGCAGATTATAATATTTTTAATATAAATATTACTAAAGACGGCCATTTTTCAGAAATTTACAAAGAGGCTTTAGCTCAATCAAATATCAGTCTAAGTGATGATCGCTATGACATTCCACAAGATGACTTAATTAAAGAAGAAATTCTTCAGTTTATTACGGACAACAAGTTAAATAACTTTATTACCTTTAACTTCTATGGAAATGGCAAAGATAGAAAGTTTGATGACACTCACATTGTAGATTATTTAACATATATTAGAAACTCTCATAAACATCAGCTAGTCTTACTTGCAACGCCTAATACTTATGAGCATTTAAGTAGAATTACTAATCAATTTAATGATGTATTTGTTTATCCAAATCCTCACACAACGATCTATCATACCATTGAGTTGATTAGAAACTGTGCCCTACTTATTTCGGTTGATACATCAACGATTCATATTGCTTCGGGGTTAAATAAACCTATGATTTGTTTTTACTCGCAAGACAAAGAAAATTTTACACATTGGCATCCAAATTCTAAGAATGCATGCCATATTCTTCATTACCATGATAATGTTAATGAGATCTCCCCGAAAGAAATAAAACCAGAGTGGCTAGATATTTAAAGATACAAACCACAAACTAGATCATTTATTAGACTATTTTTATGAACTCAAAAAAACACTTAGGCCATACAGCCCGTAAACGCTTTGGGCAAAACTTTTTACACGACACCTCTGTAATTCAAGGGATTGTGGCAGCGATTCACCCGCAACCGGATCAATTCTTGGTAGAAATTGGCCCTGGGCTTGGTGCATTAACAGAGCCTGTTGGTGAGCTTGTCGCTCATCTTACCGTGGTTGAACTTGACCGAGACCTTGCAGAGCGTTTACGTCATCATCCATTTTTACATCAAAAACTGACCGTTATTGAAACGGATGCAATGCAATTTGATTTCGGCGAGCTTTATAAAAAAGAAAATTTAGCAGAAAAAGGCCAGAAATTACGTGTTTTTGGTAACTTACCTTACAACATTTCCACACCATTAATGTTCCACTTGTTTAAGTATCATGATGTGATTCAAGACATGCACTTCATGCTACAAAAAGAAGTGGTAAAACGCTTATGCGCAGGCCCAAATAGCAAAGCTTACGGGCGTTTAACCATTATGGCGCAATATTTCTGCCAAGTGATGCCTGTACTTGAAGTGCCACCTTCGGCCTTCAAACCTGCACCGAAAGTAGATTCAGCAGTTGTTCGTTTAATTCCGCATAAAGAATTACCGCACCCTGTAAAAGATTTATATTGGTTGAACCGTGTTTGTTCTCAAGCTTTCAACCAACGCCGTAAAACACTGCGAAATGCGCTTTCAACATTATTTTCACCTGAAAATCTGACCGCGCTTGGTATTGATTTAAATGCACGCGCAGAAAATTTGGCTATCGCAGATTATGCGCGCTTAGCAAACTGGTTGGCAGACAATCCACCAGCTGATTTAGATGGAGATAAATTTTTAGAGTTAAGTGAAGACTAATATGAATATCGCGTTTTCATCTGATAATAACTATGCACCATATTTAGCCGTTAGCATACTAAGTATATTAAAAAATAATTCTAAATCTGAAATTTGTTTCTATGTTTTGGATTTTGGTATTGATAATAACAATAAAGAAATTATAGAAAACATCGTTTGCAATCATGGAAAAAGTATCAAATTCATAGACGTGGATAAAGATGAGTTTGCTAATTTTCCCATTACAATAAATTATATTTCTTTAGCCACCTATGCTAGATTAAATATAACTCAATATATCCCTAATGTAGATAAGTTACTTTATATTGATGTTGATACGCTAACAAATGGCTCATTAGATAATTTATGGAATACTGATATCGAACAGTATTCACTTGCCGCATGTAAGGATTTTTTTATTGAAATTGAGCAAGCCGATTATAAGGTCCAAATTGGTTTAGAAAATCATCACTATTTTAACGCTGGGGTGCTTCTTATCAATATGCGAAGATGGCGAGAATTGAATGTTCTAGAGGTGAGTCTGACCTGGTTAAATAAATATAAGGATGTTATAAAGTATCAAGATCAGGATATCTTAAATGGTATTTTCAAAGACGATGTTAAATTTATAAATACAAGATTTAACTTCACGCCTTCTGAATCTGGCTATATAAAATATCGAAAAGAACGAGAAATTCAATTTCCTGCGGTGATTTACCATTATCCTGGACCAGATAAATTTTGGTCTAGCCGAAGTTCTCACTTAAAAGCTAATTTAGGGTATTCACTATTTAAGGAAATTAGCAATAGTTATCCTAGTTTTAAGGCTAATTTTGATGTTGTTGGCTTTAGAACAAAAGTAAGAAGGCTCATTAGAGAAATTAAATATAAATTTGTCTATCACATCTTTTAATTTTCTAAAATAACAACCTACTTCATTGAAGTTTAGTGTCTCATCACTTTGATTTTAAGTGTAAATCGCTTTTTACGAATAGGCTTAAGAGATTAAGCCTATATAAAGTATTTCATCAGCTTATCTACATAAAACGAACAATTTCTTTACCTTGCATTTCTTTCAGGCGCTGTTGTTCTTTCCATGTTTCTTTATTTAGCGCTCGTATAATATTTTCCTTCACCCGAATTAAACGCTGTTTCAATGTTTTCTTGGTGTGCACCGCCGTATTTTTTTTACGTTCTTGCTGCAAGTCACTTACCAATAAGCTATTTTCTTGATTTAACTGTAACTCTTGAACGCAAATAGCAGGATTAAGTTGATATACTTGATAGAGACCAACATTAATCTGTTCATTAAACATGATCTCATCAATTGCTTTGACTTCCTCTACGGCGAGTTTTTCAAATAGATTTATGAGGTACTTCGCTGCCCCATTCGAAATAATATAACCTGCTGTACCAAAGTGTTTTGATTTTAAAATATCAATGTTTCTTTCTTGGAAAGGTAAAATTTGTTGCTGTTTTTCCAGTTGAACAGGCATTAAAAAGGTTTCTAAACGCAAAACAAAAATCTCTTGAAAATTGAACCGCACTTTTAGCCATTCATCATTCGCAAGAAATTGTTTGGCATTCTCACCAAGCAGAATATCATCCTCAAAAATTGAAATATAAGCTAAATTATCGTCAACACACTTTTTCCATAGCATGAAGTGGCTCATCAAGCATCCCTTCTCTCCTGCCGTGAGCTTTGATGTAGCTTCAACATTTGGAAGATAACGCTGTAAATGAACATCAAGTCGATCAGAAGGTGTGAATGCATCAAAAAATTCAAATGGAATTTTTTTCTGACCGAATTGATCGATAATGTGATTTCGACGTTTATCTGCCGTTGAAATACTAATCACTACATTTTTATGTTCAATAGAATACATAGAAAACATCATATCTGCCTTAAATTGCAGGCTATCTTACTATTTTAAGATCATGAAATGAATAGTATCTTCACAAAAAATCTATGCTAGAATTTATGGTAAATTTTTAGCATAAAGACTGCCAAAACCTAATAACCATAACTGGAGCATTGTAGAAAAATGGCAACCTATTTCGTCGGTGATTTACAAGGCTGTTATGATGAATTACAGCTTTTATTAGAGCGTGTAGATTTCAATCCTACGCAAGATAAACTTTATCTCGTGGGGGATCTTGTTGCGCGTGGAGATAAATCACTTGAATGTCTTCGTTTTGTAAAATCACTTAGCAAAGCAGCACAAACCGTACTCGGCAATCATGACTTACATTTAATTGCGACCGCACTGGGTATTAAAAAAGTAAAACCTCGTGATCGAGTCGATGCTATTTTTAATGCGCCCGATTTTGATGAACTCATTGACTGGTTACGCCATCAACCCTTACTTGTGCATAATGAAGAATTAAACTTCCTGATGGCGCATGCAGGCATTTCGCCTGATTGGGATTTGGAAACTACGAAATCTTGTGCGGCTGAAGTTGAACTGATTTTACAGCACGGCGATTTTCATTATCTCATTGAAAATATGTATTCCGAACAACCTGATCGCTGGTCGCCAGATTTACAGGGCTTAGATCGCTATCGTTATATTATTAACGCTTTTACCCGAATGCGTTTTTGTTATTTGGACCATCGCTTTGATTTTGCCTGTAAATCCCCTTTAAAAGATGCACCAGCGGAGCTCACGCCTTGGTTTAATTTAGATAATCCACTTTATAAACAAATTCCAATTGTCTTTGGGCATTGGGCAAGTTTAGTGGATGAGCCCACTCCGCCAGGTATCTATGCCTTGGATACAGGATGTGTGTGGAATAATCGAATGACCCTATTGCGTTGGGAAGACAAACAGCTCTTCACGCAAAGTGCGGTCAAAAATTACAGTGATTTTTAAGGAAACACTATGCTCTCGCTTACAGCTGAATCTTGCGAATTGTTCAATATTCCTTTCTATCAATTCGCCCAGATGAAGAAATTCTGCCCAGAAGATATTCCGGCAATTAAAGCAGATTACAAATTACATTGGGATAACTGGAAAGCGATTATTCAAGAAGTCTCAAAGCAGCTTGGCACACCTTTTGCGAAACCGCATATCGAAAGTTGGACCAATGGTTGGCAGGTACGCGCGCATTTCTTCGCTTATTTTAAATACGAGTTTAACCAAAATTCTGCAGCAATCTTTTCTGTGCTATTAAATCGTCGCCGACTAAGAGTGTGTTTAGATTGGCATTGCTATCGTGCAGATCGCTCGCAAATTAATGTTCAGCAATATAATCAGTGGCTTGATCAATTTGATTTCAAACAATTTGCTGATTTTGATATTTGGCGAGAAGATGAAAGCGAATATGATGATTTTCGCCAAGTGAAAGCCATTTCTGAAAAAGATCTTCTCTTGCGTTCAGAGGATGATTTTTGGTGTATTGGAAAAAGTATTGAAAAAGATAAACTAAGCCAAATCGATCCTGTTTTATTTATCACACAAACCATCCAACAATTACAACCGCTTTACGATCGCTGTCATCAATAAAGTGCGGTCATTTCCATTAAATTTTTTCGTCTTGTTTATTTGTTATGCTATCATTACATTAGTTTAACATTTTTAACAATTTTGCTTTTAGGAGTACTTTATGAAAAACGTCGTGATCGTTGGCGGGGGCGCCGGCGGCATAGAGTTAGCGACATTTTTAGGCGACAAATTAGGTCGCAAAAAACAAGCTAAAGTGACGCTTGTGGATCGCAATGCGACCCATTTATGGAAACCCCTATTACATGAAATTGCAACAGGTGTCATGGATGATGGTATGGATTCTCTGAGCTATCGTGCTCACGGTAAAAATCATCATTTTAGCTTCGAGCAAGGCTCAATCACACGCATTAATCGTGAACAAAAATATGTTGAGCTTGCCCCTGTTTATGGGCAAGAAGGCGATATGCTTGTGGTTGCGCGCCGTATTCCTTATGACTACTTAGTGATTGCAATTGGCAGTAAATCGAACGATTTCAATACGAAAGGTGTCGCCGATAACTGTATTTTCTTAGACAGCTCTGATCAAGCACTTCGTTTTCAACAAAGAATGTTGGAATTATTCCTTAAATTCTCTGAGAACCGTGCATTAGATGATATCGGTGAAGAAGAGTTTAAACAAAAACTAGTGGATGAAAACAAAGTCAATATTGCAATTGTTGGCGGCGGCGCAACTGGTGTGGAATTAACTGCTGAACTTTATCATGCGACTGAAGACTTATCTTCTTACGGCTACGGTAAAATTGATAATTCTTGCTTGCAAGTCACCTTAGTTGAAGCTGGTCCGCGCTTATTGCCTGCTCTACCCGAAAATTTATCTGCAGCGGTATTAGATGAATTGCAAGAGATGGGGGCTAACGTGAAATTAAATACGATGATCACGGAAGCCCAACCAAACACGCTAATCACCAAAGATGGCGAAGAAATCAAAGCGGATCTGATTGTGTGGGCGGCAGGTGTTCGCACCTCAACAGTGACACAGCAATTCGATGGATTAGAGCTTAACCGTATCAATCAATTAGTGGTAAAAGATACCCTTCAAACTACGGTGGATGACAGTATTTTTGCCATTGGTGACTGTGCGGCATTAATGCAACCGAACGGTAAATTAGTCCCGCCAAGAGCGCAAGCAGCACATCAAATGGCAAAAGCTTGTGCGAAAAATATCTTTGCACTTTTTGAGCAAAAACCATTAAAAGCCTTCAAATACAACGATAAAGGAACTTTGGTTTCTCTTTCAAGCTTTACCGCATTAGGTAGCATTTCAAATAAATTTGGGAAAAACCCACTGACTGTTCAAGGTAAATTTGCACAGTTTGCGTATGTGTCTTTATATCGTATGCACCAACATGCTTTGCATGGATGTATTAAGATTGGCTTGATTATTTTAGTGGATAAACTTAACCACTATTTAAAACCAAGATTGAAATTACATTAAGACAAAAAGTGCGGTCAAATTTAACCGCACTTTTTTCATTTCTTAAACCAGTTGATTGTTATGCTCATAAGCGTAAAGTGTATTAAACATCAGCATGGCAACCGTCATTGGCCCTACTCCACCCGGTACTGGCGTAATATAAGCCGCTTTTTGTCGCGCCACATCGTATTCCACGTCACCCACTAATTTGCCATTGATACGGTTAATCCCCACATCAATGACTGTTGCCTCTGCTTTAATCCAATCACCCGGAATAAAACGAGGTTTGCCAACAGCCACGACTAAAATATCAGCCTGACGGATATGATGCTCTAAATCTTTCGTGAAACGGTGAGTCACCGTAACCGTTGCACCAGCCAACAATAATTCAAGCGACATCGGGCGCCCTACAATATTTGATGCGCCAACGATCACTGCATGTTTACCATGTAAATCAATACCTGTGGTTTCTAATAATTTCATCACTCCATAAGGGGTGCAAGCGCGTAAGGTTGGAATACGCTGACATAAACGCCCAACATTATAAGGATGAAAACCATCTACGTCTTTTTCAGGACTAATTCGCTCAATAACTAATGAACTATTAATCTGCTCTGGTAATGGAAGTTGAACCAAAATACCATCAATGGTTTCATCGGCATTTAAAATATCAATCAGTTGAAGTAATTCAGCCTCAGTGGTTGTTTCAGGCAAATCATAGGATCTTGATATCATCCCAATCTCTTCACAACTTTTACGTTTACTGCCCACATAGACTTGAGAAGCAGGATCTGCGCCCACCAGAATTACCGCAAGCCCTGGTGCACGTTGACCTTGAGCGCGATAATGTTCAATTTTATTGGCAACATCTGATTTAATTTTTTT
>NZ_KV838003.1:0-28900 GCF_001838615.1 Haemophilus sp. HMSC61B11 | reverse complement strand
TTTTTTTGATAGTTCAGTACCTGAAATGATTTGAGCTGTCATGCGTTTTTTCCTCAAGATGGCATTAAGTAAACGTTTGCTATTTTAACTGACAATGTCTTATATTACAAAGACAACAAAAGTGCGGTTGAAAAACTGGAATAATTTTGAGCAATTGAAAGAGGAATCTAAAAAATTAATTGACTGGAAAGAAAAGCTCACTATAATTGAGCCCATCGTCGGCGAGTAGCGCAGCTTGGTAGCGCAACTGGTTTGGGACCAGTGGGTCGTAGGTTCAAATCCTATCTCGCCGACCACTTCTTTTATATTTCCCTCGAAATTCCATACAAAAGATGTAACCCTTGAAATGCGCCCTTAGCTCAGCTGGATAGAGCAACGCCCTTCTAAGGCGTGGGTCAAAGGTTCGAATCCTTTAGGGCGTGCCATAACTCATCTCAATCTGCCATTATTTTTCTAACTTGCTTTTTTAAGCGAAAGTAATAGGTTTAACACTTAGTTTAGGCAGAGAAAAGTAGCGTAAATTCTAGATCTCAAAATAAATTAGTTTAAAAGATGATTTTAAATTCAGAAAAGACAATATTTGAATGGCGGTGAGAGGGGGATTCGAACCCCCGATGCACTTTCGCACATACACGCTTTCCAGGCGTGCTCCTTCAACCACTCGGACATCTCACCGTTTTGAAGTGCGTGAAATATAAAGATTTCTCCAAGATTAGTCAAGTTTTTTGAGCTAGAACATAAAAAATCCTTTTTCTTTTAGTTAAAATATAAACTTATCTCTTTTCTATCGTCGTATTTTTATGCAAATCAAATCACTCTTTTCTAAAAATGTGTTTTTGGCCGTAAAACCATTTAGCGCACTGAAAGAATCTTTCCGTGAAGGTTACGGAAAACAAAAATTGATAAAAGACATTATCGCGGGCCTCACCGTGGGCGTCATTGCGATTCCTCTATCCATGGCTTTAGCGATTGCTAGTGGTGTGCCTCCACAACACGGTCTTTATACCGCTATTGTGGCGGGTATCGTGATTGCATTAACCGGTGGATCACGTTTCAATATTTCAGGTCCAACTGCAGCATTTGTCGTCATTTTATATCCCATCACACAACAATTTGGACTTAGCGGATTACTCATGGCAACGCTGCTTTCGGGAATTATTTTAGTCATCATGGCCCTATCGCGATTAGGTCGATTAATTGAGTACATCCCTCTTCCTGTTACTCTTGGCTTTACCTGCGGGATTGGCATTACCATCGGTACATTACAAATCAAAGATTTCTTAGGTTTAGACATTGCCCATATGCCATCTCACTATATTGAAAAAGTGCAGGCTATTTTGACCGCACTTCCTACGATTAACTGGGCTGACACCTCTGTGGGTGTGGTTACCTTATTTGTACTTACTCAATGGCACAAACTTCGTTTACCCGTGCCAGGTCACTTACCAGCGGTCATTATTGGGACACTCATGGCATTAGCCTTAGGACAATTTGGCTTCTCGGTTGAAACCATTGGTACAGCATTCCAATACACCTTATCTGATGGCACAACTGGACATGGTATCCCTAATGTTTTGCCTGAAGTTGCCTTACCTTGGAATATTCCGAATGCGCAAGGTGAAGTCATCAATTGGAGTTTTGATCGCATACAGACTCTCTTACCTGCGGCCTTTTCAATGGCGGTATTAGGCGCGATTGAGTCGCTACTTTGCGCGGTCATTTTAGATAACATGACGGATACTAAACATCATTCCAATAATGAATTACTCGCCCAAGGTTTAGGGAATATTATTTCACCATTCTTAGGCGGCATTACTGCAACCGCGGCAATTGCACGTTCCGCAGTCAATGTAAAATCTGGAGCGGTATCACCAATAGCCAGTGTCATTCATGCACTCTTAGTTTTATTCTCGCTATTATTCTTTGCGAATGCCCTGTCTTATTTGCCACTCTCTTCTATGGCTGCATTGCTATTAATGGTAGCTTGGCATATGGCTAATGTACCTGAAATTATTCGTTTAGCTCGTCGCTCCACAAAAAACGAAATTGCGGTGTTGTTCACCTGCTTAATTCTTACCGTGTTATTTTATATGGTGATCGCCATCTCTGTCGGCGTATTATTAGCGAGTCTTTTATTTATCCGCACTATTGCAGAAATGACAAAAACGATTGAACAACCCGTGCCAGAAGATCTCGATGATGTATTAGCTTATCGTATCAGCGGTCCATTATTCTTTGCAGCGGCAGATAAACTCTTTGCGGATTTACACGATAAAACCGTACATACCGATCACGAGATTAAACATATCGTGTTGCAGTGCGATGCCGTGACCGTGCTCGATACGGGGGGCATTCATGCTCTCACTCACTTTGTACAACATATGTTGCCACATCAACAAATCTACTTGTGTAATATGCAATTCCAACCACTTAGAATGTTAGTAAAATCTAACTCTATACCTGAATTGCAAAAAATTAATTATGGTACGGATTTACAAGATGTCTTTAATAAAATTCGTGAGTTTGAACAAGCAAATCCATAAAACACTAAAAAGCGTGCTAAAATAAGCACGCTTTTTTTATCAATAAAAATAAAGGAATTCAGAATGCGTCCAAATAATCGTGAAAATCATCAGCCTCGTCCAATTAAAATCACCCGTAATTATACGAAACATGCTGAAGGCTCAGTATTGGTGGAATTTGGTGATACTAAAGTTTTATGTACGGCGAGTGTTGATGAAAGCGTACCGCGTTTCTTAAAAGGACAGAATCAAGGTTGGGTGACAGCAGAATATGGCATGTTACCTCGCTCTACACACAGCCGTATGCAACGTGAGGCAGCAAAAGGCAAACAAGGTGGACGCACCATGGAAATTCAACGTTTAATCGCACGTTCATTACGTGCTATGGTTGATTTAGAGGCTCTTGGCGAACGTTCTATTACCTTAGACTGCGATGTGATTCAAGCTGATGGCGGTACAAGAACTGCGTCTATCACCGGTGCAGCAGTGGCTTTATGTGATGCTATCAATGGTTTAATCGCTAACGGTACATTAAAAACTAATCCAATCAAAGGTCTCGTTGCTGCAGTTTCAGTTGGAATTGTTGAGGGTGAGACTGTATGTGATTTGGAATATGTAGAAGACTCAGCTGCCGAAACAGATATGAACGTTGTGATGATGGAAGATGGCCGCATGATCGAAGTGCAAGGTACCGCAGAAGGCGAACCATTCAGCCACGAAGAATTACTCACCTTATTAGGCTTAGCAAAACAAGGCTGCGAACAAATCTTCGCTGCACAACGTGAAGCATTAGGTTTATAGGAACAAAAAATGGAAAGCTACAAAATCGAATTTATTAAATTTGCCTTGAGCCGTAACGTGCTTAAATTTGGCGAGTTTGCACTAAAATCAGGTCGAAAAAGCCCTTATTTTTTTAACGCAGGATTATTCAGCACGGGGGCAGATCTTGCTCGCTTAGGTGAATTCTATGCGAAGGCAATTCAATCAAGTGCGGTCGATTTTGATGTCATTTTTGGTCCTGCCTACAAAGGCATTCCGATTGCGACGAGCGTTTCCATTGCACTATTCAATCAATTTAACCGTGACACACCTGTTTGCTTTAATCGTAAAGAAGCCAAAGATCACGGTGAAGGCGGTAATTTGATCGGTAGCTCATTAACCGGCAATGTGTTGTTAATCGATGATGTCATTACAGCTGGCACAGCCATTCGTGAATCCATGGCGCATCTTGAAGCCAATAACGCGAAATTAGCCGCTGTCTTTATTGCATTAAATCGTCAGGAAAAAGGCAAAGGGGAACTGTCAGCCATCCAAGAAGTAGAACGAGACTATCAATGCCAAGTGCTTTCCATTATTGATTTGGATGATTTAATGCAATTCATTGAAAAAGAACCCGATTATCAGCAATATTTACCTGCGATGCGGGCTTATCGTGAAAGTTATGGTGTGTAATTCATCACTTGAAAAATAAGAATAAAGCCATATTAATGTAAGGGCAGACATTTGCGTCTGCCCATTATTGTCAAAGACCTTTTTGACCGCACTTTAGGGGAAGAGAATGTATTTTTTTGGAAAGATTATCGGCGTTTTTCTCGGTTTTAAATGGGGGGGCTTTTTTGGCGCCATCGCTGGACTTATTTTAGGCTCTATCGCAGATAAAAAACTCTATGAGCTTGGTTCGGTTAACTCTAGCTTTTTTAAGAAAAAAACGACCCGACAAGCGCTCTTTATGCAAACTACCTTTGCGGTACTTGGACATTTAAGTAAATCCAAAGGTCGTGTGACAGAAGAAGATATTCAATTGGCAAATCAGTTGATGAATCAGATGCAATTAGATGAGAGCCATCGCAAACTCGCTCAAGAGGCCTTTCGTCGCGGTAAAGAAGCCGATTTCCCTTTACGCCAGGTGATTCGCGAATTCCGTATTGGATGTGGACAACGTGCTGATTTGCTGAGAATGTTTTTACACGTGCAAGTGCAGGCTGCATTTGCTGATTCTCAATTACATGAGTCAGAAAAAGAAGTGCTTTATGTGGTAGCCGAAGAACTCGGTCTTTCCCGTATGCAGTTTGAGCAAATGCTGGCAATGGAAATTGCGGCTCGCCAATTTACCCAAGGTGGCTTCTATCGCCAATACCAACAAGGTGGTTATCAACAGCAAGGTGGCTACCAATATCAACAACAGGGCGGATACCAACAATCTTCAGGCCCAACATTAAGTGATGCTTATAAAGTATTAGGCGTGAGTGAAAGTGATGACCGTAATGCTGTAAAACGTGCATATCGTCGTTTAATGAATGAACATCACCCAGATAAATTAGTTGCGAAAGGCTTACCGCCAGAAATGATGGAAATGGCTAAAGAAAAAGCGCAACAAATCCAAGCCGCTTACGATTTAATTTGTAAAGTGAAAGGCTGGAAATAGTGCGTGTTATCCTCGCCCCCATGCAAGGAGTGCTTGACCCTTTCGTTCGCCAGCTTTTAACCGAGGTGAATGAATATGATCTCTGCGTCACCGAATTTGTTCGCGTGGTGGATCAACTCTTACCTGAAAAAGTCTTTTATCGTCTTTGCCCTGAACTCAAAAATCAAGGGTTTACCCCTTCTAGAACCCCTGTTCGTGTCCAACTTTTAGGTCAACATCCTAATTGTCTTGCTGAAAATGCCAATCGCGCCATTGAACTGGGCTCACATGGCATTGATTTAAATTGTGGTTGCCCATCCAAAACCGTTAATGGGAGTAACGGAGGTGCTGCACTTCTCAAGCAACCTGAATTAATTTATCAAGCGACTCTAGCCTTACGTAAAACCGTACCTAGTCATTTACCTGTCAGCGTTAAAGTGCGATTAGGTTGGGATTGTACTTCACAAGCGTTTGAAATTGCCGATGCGGTACAACAAGGCGGTGCCACTGAAATCACTATTCACGGTCGAACCAAAGCCGATGGCTATCATGCCGATCGCATCAATTGGGAAAAAATCGGTGAAGTGAGATCTCGCTTGACGATCCCTGTAATTGCTAATGGTGAAATTTGGCGTTGGGAAGATGGTCAAGCCTGTTTAAAAGCGACAGGTTGCGAAGATCTAATGGTCGGGCGTGGTGCATTAAATATTCCAAACTTAAGCCTTGTACTTAAACAAAATTGCGAAAAAATGTCTTGGACGGATATTCAAAAGATCTTGCAAAAATATGCGGAAATGGAAAATTTCCATGATTCCGGTTTTTATCATGTTGCCCGCATCAAACAATGGCTACGCTATCTTAATAAAGAATATCCTGAAGCAGATATCGTTTTTGAACGAATTAAAACCTGCCAAACCGCAGAAGATCTGAGAGAACGACTCTGTCAGTACTAAAAAAGTGCGGTCAAAATAGACGGCTTTTTTAGCATTATCCCCACTTGTACGATGAGTTCAACACTCAAACAAAACTTGACCAAAATCAAAAAGTTATCATACAGAACCAGTAGAATCGATGAGGCATATACCACAAAAAAGGAGAGGTGCCTTATGAAGACTCGTCTATTGCTTTCTAGCTTACTTATCGCATTAAGCACAACATCATTTGCCCAAACGCATAAAGCGCATTGGTCTTATAATGGAAAAGAAAGCCCTGAACATTGGGGTGATTTGCTCACCGAATATCAAACCTGTAAGCTAGGGAAGGTTCAGTCGCCTGTTAATCTGGAAGCAGATAACGGCATGAAAGTGGCCAATAAACCACTTAAGATGAATTACTTCCCTGCGGAGTATCAAGTAGAAAACAATGGACATACTGTGCAAGTCAGTGTTGCACAAGAAAATGCACCATTTATTACGCTCAACAATAAACCATTTTATTTAAAACAATTTCACTTTCACACACCAAGTGAACATACTTTTAAACGCCAACATTATCCTTTAGAAATTCATTTTGTCCATCAAAGTGAAGATAAAGCATTAGCGGTTATTGCCGTAATGGTAAATGAAGGTGAAGCTAATCCAGCATTAGCACCAGTCGTTGAGAAAAAACTCACCGTTGGACAAAAAGAAAAATTGGCTCAACAGATTGATATTAAAGCGCTAATGCCAAAAGAGATGGCACGCTTCCGCTTAAATGGATCTCTCACCACTCCACCTTGTAGTGAAAACGTGGCTTGGACCATTTTTAAAGCGCCAATTCAAGCAAGCAAAGCACAAATTGCCGCGATAGAAGAAATGGAAGGGAAAAACAACCGCCCAACGCAACCATTAAATCAGCGTGACGTGGAAGTTGAACAATAAACAAAAAATGCGTGGATAGTTTCCACGCATTTTTTTATTCGATTAGAAGAACTTAAAGGTGAATATTACCATCATAAATATGAGTCGCATCGCCAGTCATATAAAGCGGTGAGCCTATGCCTTCCCATTCAATAAGCAAGCTACCACCAGGTAGATCAACTTGCACTTTATTATCTAGTAAACCTTGCATCATTCCTACTGCCGCTGCTGCACAAGCCCCACTGCCACAAGCTTGTGTTTCACCTGCACCACGCTCATATACACGCAACTTAATATGGTTACGATTAACGACTTGCATAAATCCAGCGTTTACCCTTTCCGGAAAACGTTCGTGACTTTCTAAGAGTGGACCTAACTCTGCTACATTGGCCGTTTCAATATCGTCCACTTGAACAACACAATGGGGATTACCCATTGATACCGCACCGCAAAGCACCGTTTGAATATCGGTTCGCAGAATATAGTTTTTTTCAAATTTGTTTGCAGTAAAAGGAATTTTATTGGGTTCCCAAATCGGCTCGCCCATATTGACACGAATTTGCCCATTTTCTTTTACCGTTAAAACCATCTTTCCTTTTTGCGTGCTTACTGCAATATCCTTTTTATTAGTCAGCCCTTTTAAGGTTACAAAACGTGCAAAACATCTTGCCCCGTTTCCACATTGCGATACTTCGCTGCCATCCGCATTAAAAATACGGTAATGGAAATCCAAATCCGGATCATAAGGTGGCTCAACAATTAAAAGCTGATCAAAACCAATGCCACGATGACGATCGGCTAAGCGCTTAATAGTTTCAGGGGTAAAATAGGCATTTTGTGTCACAGCATCAACAACAACAAAGTCATTGCCAAGGCCATGCATTTTGGAAAACTGCATGTTTCCTTCCTTGATTTGAAAACTTTTTGGCATTATAGAGAGCAATAAGCCGAATGGCAAATAGCCACAATAAACAAAGTGCGGTCAAAAAACACTTTATTTTCTCACCGCACTTTCATCATTACATCCAAGCGTTATTGCGAATGATCCCTACAGCAATACCTTCAATTTCAAAATGAGGCTGTTCCTCAAGATTCACCACAATCGGTTGGAACTCTTCATTTTCTGCATGCAGATAAATAACAGAACCTTTACGTTCTAAGCGTTTTACTGTGACTTCATCTTCAATTCGAGCAACAACAATCTGTCCATTACGCACATCTTTTGTGCTATGAACCGCAAGAAGATCACCATCTAAAATGCCGATGTCTTTCATGGATTGACCATATACTTTTAATAAAAAATCAGCTTGGGGTTTAAACATATTGGCATCAACACGATAAGTACCTTCAATATGTTGCTCCGCCAAAATCGGCTCCCCTGCAGCTACGCGACCAATTAGCGGTAAGCCTTCTTCCTCCTCATCATTTGCACTGTCATCAATAATGCGAATACCGCGAGAAGCCCCCGCAACAATTTCAATTGCACCTTTACGAGCAAGCGCTTTTAAGTGTTCTTCCGCCGCATTAGGGGATTTAAAGCCTAATTCACGAGAAATTTCTGCACGAGTTGGCGGCATACCCGTGGTTTCTAAATGTCGTTTTAAGAGTTCCAGCACTTCTTGTTGTCTGGCAGTTAATGGTCTCATATACACTCCTGTTACTTTATACAGAATAACTGTTAGTATATACAGAAAGGTGATGATTGCAACAACTATTTTCTAGCAATAAAAGTGCGGTCAATTTTTCTCGTGTTTTTAAATGATCATAAGAAATCTCAAATGTAAATTTTTAGAATTTGACTGGTCGAATGTGTTAAAATGCCTGACAATACCTAGAAGTGTCTAACAAAAAGAGAATATTAATTATGTCTGGCATCGTAAGTACTTATCGTAAATTATTAGAATTACCGCTTTCGGTTTTAGTAAAAAATAATCCTATTCCCGCTCAACCCATCGAAGAGCTTCAACTCAATATTAACCAACCCATTCTTTACGTTTTACCTTATACCTCTCAAACTGACTTCGTGATTTTCCGTCGGAACTGTTTGAGCGTAGGTTTACCTGATCCGGCTGAAAAAAATGTGATTGATGGCGTGGCATTACCACGTTATGTCTATTTAGACGAAGGTCGTCGTTTTTTTAAATCAAAAGGCGCAAAAGATGAAACGGTCAAGGTGTTCAATAAGTACTTAGAATTACATCGTGATATTGCTGATTTAGATGTGCAACTGATCCCGGTTTCTGTGCTTTGGGGGCGTTCGCCTGGTAAAGAAGATAAAGCAAGCTTACCAAATCTGCGTCTATTGAATGGCATTCAAAAAACCTTTGCTGCAATTTGGTTTGGGCGTGATACCTTTGTACGTTTTTCTCAAGCGCTCTCTTTGCGTTACATGGTAAATGAGCATGGTTCAGATGAAAAAATCGCACAAAAACTTGCTCGTGTGGCTAAAATACACTTTGCTAAACAACGTATTTCGGCAACAGGCCCCCGCCTACCAAACCGCGAAGCAATGTTTAATAAACTCTTAAATTCCCAAGCGATTCAAAATGCGATTGAAGATGAGGCAAAATCAAAAAATATCAGCCGTGAAAAAGCCTATGCTGAAGCTGAAAAAATTCTTCATGAAATCGCTGCAGATGTTAGCCATTCAAGCCTTCGGGTAGCTGATCGTTTCTTGCGTTGGTTATGGAACAAACTCTATTCAGGTATTAATGTACAAAATGCCGACCGTGTGCGTAAACTGGCACTAGAAGGACATGAAATTGTTTATGTGCCTTGTCACCGTAGTCACATTGACTATTTATTACTTTCTTATGTGCTCTATCACCAAGGTCTTGTACCGCCACATATTGCAGCAGGGATTAACTTAAACTTTTGGCCTGCGGGACCTTTATTCCGTAGCTGGGGAGCATTCTTTATTCGCCGCACCTTTAAAGGCAATCGCCTTTACTCTGCGATTTTCCGTGAATATTTAGGGGAATTATTCCACCGCGGTTATTCTGTCGAATACTTTATTGAAGGAGGCCGTTCTCGTACTGGTCGCTTGCTCGCACCGAAAACTGGCATGATGTCGATGACACTACAAGCGCTTCAACATAATCAAACGCGTCCAATTTCTATAGTGCCAGTATATATCGGTTATGAGCACGTATTAGAAGTAGATACTTATGCGAAAGAATTACGTGGCGCGGCAAAAGAAAAAGAAAATGCAGGCTTAGTTTTACGTGTGATTAAAAAATTGCGCAATTTAGGCCAAGGTTTTGTGAATTTTGGTGAGCCAATCACACTGTCAAATTACCTTAGCCACCATTATCCTGAATGGAAAGAACAACATCATGAAGATAAACCGCTGTGGTTTAACCAAGCAGTGGGTTCTATTTCTAATCAAGTGATGATAAACATCAACAAATCGGCAGCTGTCAATGGGATGAATTTAGTGGGGACAGCACTCCTATCTTCTCGTCAGCGTGCACTTTCTCATGAACAGTTATTAGAACAACTCTCTAGTTATCAAGAGATGTTAAAGAATGTCCCGTATTCTACTGATGTGGTGCTTCCAACTGATACACCAAAAGCGATGCTTGATCACGTATTAAGCTTAGATCGTGTTGGCGTGTTAGTTGAAAAAGATAACTTTGGGGAAATTATTCGTTTAGAACGTAATTCTGCTGTTCTCATGACGTATTACCGAAATAATATTCAACACTTATTTGTGTTACCTTCACTTGTTGCGAGTATCGTTTTACATTATGAAGCAATCCAAAAAGATTTATTATTGGATGCGGTACGTAAAATTTATCCATTCTTAAAAGGTGAACTCTTCCTTCATTTCAATGAAGAAGAATTAAATACACAAATTAAAGCCGTTATTGATGAATTTGCGCGTCAAGACGTTATCCAAGCCAATGATAATTTCTTATCTATCCACCGCTCTAAAGTGCGTATTTTACAACTTTGGTCTGCCGGTATGCGTGAAATATTACAACGTTACTACATCACTGTGAGTATTTTACGTAAAGATCCTGGAATTGCTCGTGGCTTATTAGAAAAAGAAAGCCAATTAGTGGCACAGCGTCTTTCTGTATTACACGGTATTAACGCACCAGAGTTCTTTGATAAAGCTGTCTTCTCGGCCTTCATTGCTAACTTAAAAGAAGAAGGTTATTTCGATGATGACAAAGAAAAATTACACGAACTTGCTACAATCTTAGAGCATTTGATTTCTAGCGAAGTTTGCTTAACGATTAACAGTGCTGCAGACAAAGCAGATGACGTTGAGATTGAAGTTGAAGAAGAGGACAAATCAAATAAAGATGAATAATCTTTATTGACATAAGAAAAGGGCGTGTTGGATATCCAACACGCCCTTTTCTTTATTTGATTAATTCAACCAGAAATAATATCCAATTGTCGCGATAACTAATATACACACAATATTTAAGATAAATCCAGCTTTAACCATATCACTTTGACGAACCTCACCTGTACCAAATACGATGGCATTTGGTGGTGTTGCCACCGGTAACATAAAGGCACAAGAGGCACCTAAACCGATGATTAAAGCAAGACCAATTTCCGGCATACCGAGAGATTGCGCGATAGAAATAAAGATTGGTACTAATAACGCGGCGCTAGCGGTATTGGAAGTAAATTCAGTTAAGAAAATAATGAAGGTTGCAACCAATAAACCAATGAGGTAGTAATGTTGTCCTTGAACCAAGAATACAATACCATCAGCTAACACTTTACTTGCACCGGAATCTTTCAACACCGCACTTAAAGTTAAACCACCACCGAAAAGCATCAACACACCCCAGTCTGTGCTTTCTTGGATTTGTTTCCAATTTGCCACACCCGTTGAACAAATGATGACTGCAGCAAGTAATGCGACCACACTATCAAAACTACCGATATTTTTAGCAAGACCAAATATACCTGAAATGATTGGATTAATATAACTACTAAATACCCAACAAAGTGCAATCACAGCAAAAATCACAAGCGTTAACACACGTTGTCCATTCATTTCAATACGTTCAAAATTTTGCTCAAAATGCAAATGAAGTTTTGGTTTAAACACAATGAAAAGTGTACCAATCATTAACGGCATCAAAATGAGCATAATTGGTAAGCCATACCATAACCAATCTGAGAAGGTTAAATGTAAGTTACTTGCAACGATAGCATTTGGTGGACTACCCACTAATGTCCCCATACCACCAATACTCGCACTGTACGCAATCCCTAATAAGACGAAAACATAAGTATTATGTTCTTTTTCTTTATCAAGTTTGCTTAAGATCCCCATGGCTAAAGGCAACATCATGGCTGCTGTTGCCGTGTTACTCATCCACATGGAAAGAAAAGCAGTAATAGAGAAGAGATACATAATAGCAACAAATAAATTACCACGCGCCATTGCCATGATTTTATTGGCAATCATTTTATCTAGCTTTTGTATGTGCAAAGCTGTTGCTAAAGCAAATCCACCAAAGAATAAGAAAATAGTTGGATCAGCAAAAGCAACTAAAGCTTGTTTCGTCGACACTAAATCAAGTGCAATCGCAATCAATGGTACCAATAACGCAGTAACTGTTACATGTAATGCTTCAGTTAACCAAAGGATCGCCACAAAGGCTAATAGTGCTAAACCAGCATTTTCCTTAGGTGCGAAAGGTAAAGACTTTAATAAAATGAAAAAACATGCTATTGCCAGCAGAAAAATAATACCACTTTTATAATTTTTTGTTGTGTTTGTTTCGTTCATGAGTCCCTCCAAACTGATTACAAATGAACTATTTTTGATGTTAAATGAATGTTACAAACTTTCAACTAACAAATGTTTAAAATGTGATCTTGTTCAAAAAAATTTTAACAAAAAAAGTGCGGTTATTTCTAACCACACTTTAAAAAGTGTTAATAATTTCAAAACTATTCTTCTTCAAAATCACCTAAATCTAATGCTTCTTGTGAAAGAATAATACCCGTTAAATCAGCGTAAATATAATCTTCAGGGAAGAACGTCACGCCACCAAAATTCACAGGAAGATCACTTTCACCATGATTATTTTCATCTGCACCAACTGGAATTGGGGCAAGCGCATGAATACCAATATCAATATTTTCAAGTTGTTGAATTTGACGCACTGCACCATAAACAATAATGCCCGCCCAGTCATTATCTGCGGCAAGTTGTGCAAGCTCAGCATCAATTAAAGCACGGCGTACTGCACCACCACCATCTACGACAAGTACTCTGCCTTCACCATTTTCTTCAAGGAGCTCGGCAATTAATCCATTATTTTCAAAACATTTTACTGTCGTCACTTTGCCATAGAAATTGCTGACACCACCAAAGCTAGAAAAAATGGGCTCAACCACATCTACTTGATCCGCATAAATATCACAAAGTTCTGAAGTATCGATATACATAATGTTACCTCTTGTCGTTAAAATTTTTTCTCTAGTATAAGCCGATTTAGCCGATAAGCAAGCCTAAACTAAACAAGATATTGATAAATAAAGAAATCATTGACATCTGTGCCAACATCGGACGCAACACTGTAGGCTCTTTACTGCGATAAACAAATAAGGCATGTTTTAATAACAATGGAAATGCCAACAAAAATAAGAAATGCCAAGGACTAAATGCTGTTGATGTCGCAAATAGCACATAACATAAAGCCGCAATGCTTAATAACACACAGTGATAAATACGTCCCTTCTTCGGGCCAATACGTACCACCAAGGTGTTTTTTCCTACTTTCGCATCTTGCTCAATATCTCGTAAGTTATTGATATTTAAAACAGCTGTTGCCAATAAACCTGAACCTAACGCAGGTAAAGTAATTAAGCTATCAATGCTATGAGTTTGGAGATAATAAGTTCCACCTACACCTAATAGTCCAAAAAAGAGCAACACTGACAGATCACCTAAACCTAAATAACCATAAGGTTTAGCCCCTACGGTATAAGTAATGGCAGCAATAATGGCAAGAATACCTAAACCTGCAAAGGCCAATAAATCTGTGAGACTTTGATATGCGATACCAATTAAGAATGCACCTGAGAAAAATGAACCCACTGCCATTAAAATTAAGCCCCATTTAAGCTCATTCGCGGAAATTGCACCTTGCTGAATACCACGTAAAGGCCCAATACGTTCTTCGGTATCTGACCCTTTTTGATGATCGCCGTAATCGTTAGCAAAGTTGGAAAGTACTTGCAATAAAATGGTGGTGAGCAAGCAAAGTAACATCACGGTCAGATTAAAACTTTCTTTATCAGCCCAATATGCCAACGCTGAGCCAGTAAAAATAGAAGCTAATGCCAAAGGCAAGGTTTTTGGGCGAGCGGTTTCCCACCACATTTTCAATTTATGATTTGTCATTTTTTTTGACCGCACTTTTGATTACAATAAAGGGCGTATTCTACACGGAAATTGCCTTTTTATGAATGATTTAACACTGACGCTTCACCCAATTGCGGTGATTCACACGCCTTACAAAGAAAAATTCTCGGTGCCACGACAGCCAGATTTAGTACAGGATGGCATTGGCATCGTGGAACTGCTCCCTCCGTATAATTCACCAGAGGCTGTGCGAGGATTAGAGCAATTTAGCCATCTTTGGCTTATTTTCCAATTTGACAAAGTACCCCATGGAAAATGGCAATCCACTGTTCGCCCCCCTCGTTTAGGCGGCAATCAACGTGTCGGCGTATTTGCCTCTCGCGCCACACATCGCCCAAATCCGCTTGGCTTATCCAAAGTAGAATTACGCCAAGTGGAATGTATTCATGGCCGTGTTTTTCTGCATTTGGGATCCGTGGATCTTGTCGATGGCACACCTATTTTTGATATTAAGCCTTATATTGCCTATGCTGATAGCGAACCGGAGGCAAAATCAAGTTTTGCACAAGAAAAACCACCGGCAAAATTAAACGTAGAATTTACAGAAATTGCCCAAAGTGCGGTTGAAAAATATCACAAAAACCGACCGCACTTAGCAAGATTCATTACGGAAGTGATCGCACAAGATCCCCGCCCGGCTTATCAACAAGGCAAAGAAACCGATCGCATTTATGGTATTAGTCTATACGAATTTAATATTAAATGGCGTATTAAAGCAGGGACAACAGATTGTGTCGAAATTCTGGATATCCAAAAATTAAAAGAACAAAAAAGCTGACTTTCGTCAGCTTTCTTTTTATCGCTTTAATTCTGTCTAATCCGGCAATGCATTCAGTACAGCTTTGACAAGCGTAGCCAATGGAATCGCGAAGAATACGCCCCAGAATCCCCATAATCCGCCGAAAATCAGCACCGAAATAATGATCACCAAAGGGTGCAAATTAACGACTTCAGAGAATAAGTATGGCACTAGTAAGTTTCCATCTAGAAGTTGACTCACCGCAAAGGCCACAATCAAATACCAAAACGTTGGAGAAATGCCAAACTGGAACATGGCAACTAAAGCGACGGGAATCGTCACTAATACCGCGCCGATATAAGGCACTAATACAGATAACCCAACGGCAACAGAAAGCAACAGCGGATAATTTAAACCAAAGCTTAAAAAGATGATATAAGTCACCACGCCAACAATCAAAATCTCCAACAACTTGCCATGAATATAATTCGCAATTTGTTGCTGCATTTCATTCCATACTTTAGAGGCCAAAAGCCGGTTTTTAGGTAAAAATCGGCTTACACCCGCAAGAAGTTCGCTTTTATCTTTCAGCATAAAGAACATCATTAATGGCACTAAAAATGCATAAATACCAAGTGATACAAGGTTCATTAATGAGGTAATCGACAATTTCACCGCAGATTCACCAAAGCCCAAAATCTTTGCACGAGCAGCACTAAAAAAGGTGTCAATCATGGTGTAGTCAATGAGTTCAGGATAATGCTCAGGAAGGGCTAACAACCATTCATGTAATTTATTGAACATGGCAGGCAAATCGCTTAATAAGGAAATGGTTTGATTCCATAGTGTTGGCACAAGCCCAAGGAAAATTAATAACGCCAAGGTTAGAAAGCCACCAAAAATAATTAACGTGGCGAGCATTCGAGGAAACTTTAATTTTTTCGTCAGAAAGTTAATCGGCATTTCCAATAAATATGCTAATACAATGGCAATCAGCAACGGGGCGATTAAATCACTAAAGAAATAAATCGCAATAAAGCCAAACAACAAAATGGCAAGTAGCCCCATCGCCTGCGGATCGCTTAAGCGGCGGCTATACCAATTTTTTAGCATTTCTAACATAAAGTCTTCCTAAACAAGTATTTTTTGTCATTATAAGTTAAAATTTAAATCAATCCTATATCCACTCATTCAACATAAAATAGAAGGAAACGTTATGTCTGTGACGATTTATCATAATCCGCGTTGCTCAAAAAGCCGTGAAACCTTAGCTTTATTAGAAGAAAAAGGCATTCAACCAACGATTGAACTTTATTTGCAACAACACTACTCTGTTGAAGCATTGCTGCAACTGGCTAATAAATTAGGACTAGATGATGTCAGAAAAATGATGCGTACCAAAGATGAGCTTTATCAATCATTAGGATTAGATAATCCTGCATTAACTAATGATGATTTATTAAAAGCCATCAGTGAAAATTCAGCCTTATTAGAACGTCCGATTGTGGTAAAAGGTGAAAAAGCTAAAATTGGACGACCGCCTGAAAGCGTACTCGCCATTTTGTAATTCTATTCATTTTCGCTATAATGACTTGCCGTGAAGCACTTCACGGCAATTTTTTAGAGGTAAATATGACGAAAAAAACAAAAAGTGCGGTTGAAAATCAACCCATTTATCAACACTCCAAAGGAATCGTAAAAGATAATGCTGTTATGGCACTATTACACGACAGATTATTCCGCCAACGCATTGAGAAAAAACGTAAAGGCAAAGGCAGTTACCAACGCAAAGCAAAATATGCGAGCAATTGGTTTGAAAAGCCCGATGATAAAGTTTTTTATTTCAGAAATTTTATCATCGGGTTTTTCGTTTCAATTTCAGTATAAAAAATAGCAAACAGAGGAAGTCTATATGTCAATCCAAACAGAAGTTTTATTTAACAATACTTGGAATGTCCGTATCAGTGATCCAGGTGAAGAGGGTGCTCAAAGCCATTTTTTTGAAACCATTTATCTCACACTTACGGCTTATTTTGAAGGCGAAAATGTGCGTTATGAATTTGTTCGTAAAGTAGAAGATCAAGTAAAAATCAAACGCTCATTTACGGAATTAGGTGAGTTATTCAAATTCTTAGGGGATTATTTGGATCCTGTTTCTCTTGGTAACCTAGGCGTAAAAATTGGTCACTTAGGCGTGAAAGCCGAATAAATCTTTTCCAATAAAAAAGTGCGGTAAAATTGAACCGCACTTTTTATTTCTCAACTCATATTATTGTGCAAGCAATACACTTAATGCTGAATACAAGGATTGAGCCGCTTCATTTGGTAGTGTCTTGCCGTCTTCATCAGTGATCACAACCGCACTTTGTTTACCCACTGCGGAAATTTGCATTCGGTAAACACCTTTTTCTAGATTAGGCGGATTCACACCTAAACGTAACCACTCTTGTTTATCTAATGGTTTATATTTCAATTCGCGATAACCACGACCAGCTGATTCAGATGTTGCGTTAAAGCCTAATTTCGGTAAAGTTGAACCTAAACGTTGCCATGCTTGGCCAAAACTTGCATCCATACCTAATGCCATTCTACCATTCGCATCAGTAATTAAACCTGATTGGAAAGGCCCCGCTGAGGCGTTATTTAGATCTTGTTGTTGCTTGTTATAAGCGCTGGTTAGAGCAGAAACAAAGCGATTTAAACGATCAGATGCATAGCGCTGTTTATCTGCTTGATTTGGCGTATAAATCACACCATCACGACGCATTTGCTCGACAGAAACAGCTAACGCACTCGCATCTTGTGCAGTAACTTGTTCAACTTTATAACGGATCTCTGTATTGGCTTTATCATCTGCACGGCCAGTTAGTGCCCAATCACTAATTAATACTGCACCATTTAAAGTTGAATTCGTGCCTTCTTCTTTCAATAAACGCTCAACTTGCTTGAGATTATAAAGCTCTGCTTGTGTATCCGTATAAACAATCAATGCACGTTCACCATCAAATTGTGTTAAAGAATTTTTAATAATCGCTAATGGGGTTGAAGGTGGGCGAATATCTACTCGCTCTTTTTTTCCATTAAGTTGAGGAAGCTCATAAGTCGGATCGGCTTGTGGCAATGTTACACCACCACTCGCTAAAGGAGAAAATCTCGGTGTTTCACGATCAGCGTTCTGATAAGTATCGTTAGCCGTCTGCATTTTTTCTACGCTGTTTGAACACGCTGATAACAATGCTGCCGAGACCAAAGTGAATACAATCTTTTTCATTCCTTAATCCTTCTAATAAAAATAATGACCGCTCTTTGACAAATAAAAAAGTTGAAAGTTTAAAGGGCTGTAAAAACAACCCTTTAATTCATTAAATTAAGCCAGCAATTTTTAATGCTTCTTCGACTTTGACTTGCGCACTTTCGCTTAACACGGTAAGTGGTAAACGTAAGTGTGGAGTCTTAATTAAACCTAAACGATACGCCGCCCATTTAACCGGGATTGGGTTTGACTCAATAAATAAATCTTTATGTAAAGGCATTAAACGGGAATTAATTTCTTCCGCTTTCGCAAAATCACCCGCTAATGCATAACGACACATTTCGGCCATATCTTTTGCTGCAAGGTTATTTGTCACAGAAATAACACCCTCTGCGCCTAATTTAATAGCATCTAACCCTGTGGCATCATCACCACTTAATACAATGAAATCCTTACCGGCTAATTCTTTAATAGCCGTAATACGAGTTAAATCACCTGTTGCTTCTTTAATCCCCACAATATTATCAATTTGTGATAAACGAGCCACTGTTTCCGGTCTCATATCACTACCGGTACGACCCGGCACATTATAAAGAAGTTGTGGTAAATCCGTACATTCGGCAATCGCTTTAAAATGTTGGAACATGCCTTCTTGAGTAGGTTTATTGTAGTAAGGCACTACAGATAAACAACCGGCCACACCACTATCACGTAATAATTTTGTCATCACGATAGCTTCGCTTGTTGCATTTGCGCCAGTGCCCGCGATAATTGGGATGCGACCTTTTGCTAATTCAACTGTCTTTTCTATCACTTTCACATTTTCTTCAATGCTTAATGTTGCAGATTCTCCTGTTGTGCCTACCGATACAATAGAATTAGTACCCGCATTGATATGAAACTCGATAAGTTTTTCTAATGTTTCAAAATCAATATTCCCGTGGTTATCCATCGGGGTTACTAAAGCAACAATACTGCCTGAAAATAAAGGTTTTTGCGTAGTCATAAGTACTCCATTCACATCTATTCTGCATTTAATAATAATATTTGAAAATACTCAGTTATAATCGCTAAAATAGTCTGAATTTACAAATCATTTTTCACATTTTTAAGGATTTTTTATGAAAAAATTACAAGTGGGTGATTTAGCTCCGCAATTCACACTCTTAAATCAAGACAATCAACCTATTTCACTCATCGATTTCAAAGGTAAAAAAATCCTCGTGTATTTTTACCCAAAAGCATTAACGCCGGGCTGTACAACTCAAGCCTGTGGTTTACGTGATGCTAAAAATGAGTTAGCAAAATTAGGTGTCGTCATTTTAGGCATAAGTACAGATGCGCCCAAAAAACTAGCTCAATTTGTAGAGAAAAAAGCACTCAATTTCACCTTACTTTCTGATGAAAATCACCAAGTTGCAGAACAGTTTGGCGTGTGGGGAGAAAAGAAATTCATGGGACGCACCTATGATGGCATTCATCGTATTAGTTTTCTCATTGATGAACAAGGTAAAATTCTGCACGTTTTTGATAAATTCAAAACAGGTGAACATCATCAAGTTGTCCTAGATTACTTACATTCTCTTTAAAATACCGCTCAAACAACCGCACTTCTCTGATTTATCTCAAAGTGCGGTCAAAAAATCGTTCATTTTGCTAATTTATATTTACGCTCTATTTTCCATTTGGTAGAATTTCCAATCTAATTGAAATTCATTCTCAATTAATTTTGAGTTTTTATTAAACATTCAAGGACTATCAAATGCTACAACTTTTTGAGTTTTTACAACAATATAGTGATTATGTGATTATTGGACTTCTACTTGTTATGAGTGTAATCATGCTTGCAGCCGTGATTGAGCGTTTTATCTTTTTAAAGCGTGTGGACGTAGCAAAATATTCCAATATTCACGCACTTGAAATTGATTTAAATCGCAATATGACCGTGATCTCCACTGTCGGTGCTAACGCACCTTATGTTGGTCTATTAGGTACGGTAATTGGAATTTTATTAACTTTCTTCCAAATTGGTCATGGTGATGGCGAAGTCGACGCTGGCGCGATTATGATGCACCTTTCTCTTGCATTAAAAGCAACCGCACTTGGTATTTTAGTCGCTATTCCGTCTATGATGTTCTATAACGGCTTAGGTCGTAAAGTGGAAGTTAACCGATTAAAATGGAAAGTATTAAACACTCAAAAAGATAAGGAATAATCGTGAAAAAATTTGATGAAATCAACATTATTCCTTTCATCGACATTATGTTGGTGTTATTAGCGATAGTGTTGGTCACCGCATCCTTTATTTCCCAAGGGAAAATTAAGGTAAATGTGCCCAAAGCGAGTTCAACAGTCGCATTCAAGTCAGATGAATTAACAAAATTATTAACGGTTACAGCTGATAAGCAACTTTATTTTAATGATAAGCCTATTTCACAAGAAGCGCTTGAAAAAGAAATTATGGGTTGGAATAAAGATCAAAAAGTAACGTTAAAAATTGATGCTGAAGCTTCCTTCCAAGATTTCGTAACCATTACCGATATGTTATCGAAAAATGAAATCAAAAATGTCGTTATTGTATCTATGAAAGATAAAGGCGCTCCAAGCAAAACAACTCAAGCAAATGAATCAAAAAATACGCCTGAAGTAGGTGGAGTTGCAAGCGGAGGCGTTGGAGTAGGACGTAGTCAATGAACAGCCAACAAACCAAACGATCATTATTAGGTTTGCTTATTTCCTTATTGATTCATGGTAGCATCCTTGGTGCGTTATTTTGGAACTGGCATACGCCACATGAAGCAGCAAGCGATGCACCAGGTGAAATATCCACGACGATTTCAATGGAAATGATTCAAGGAATGCGAGTGGAAGAACCTACTCCAGAACCGGAACCTGAACCTCAACAGGTGGAACCAGAGCCTGAAAAACAGGACATCGTTGAGGATCCAACGAAAAAACCAGAGCCTGAAAAGAAAAAAGAACCTGAGAAAAAGCCAGAAAAACCAATAGAAAAGCCGAAACCAAAACCGAAAGAGAAGCCAAAAGAAAAGCCTAAAAATGAGGTAAAAACAGAGAAACCGGTAGAAATGCCGAAGAGCTTACCGATTGGCGATAAGAATATTAATTCAACGGCTACGGCAAATTCTAAAGCAACGACTACAGGTCAACCTGGTACAAATGGCGTTCAAGGTGGCTCTGGTGCCAATACAGATGAACATAATGCCTATCGTGCGGCTATTCGACGTGAAATTGAACGGCATAAACGCTATCCAGCACGCGCAAAAATGATGCGTAAACAAGGTGTTGTGAGCGTGAGTTTTAGCGTTAGTTCAGATGGTTCGTTGTCAGGAGAACGTGTGACTAACTCCTCTGGCGATGAAAGCCTAGATAATGCAGCACTTGAGGCTGTGAGAAGTGCGAGACCAGTTGGTCCAAAACCCGCAGGATTTGCCTCTTCAGTCAGTGTACCAATTAGCTTCACCATTCAATAGGTAAATAAAAAGGCGAACAATAATGTTCGCCTTTCTTTTTGCTAAGCTTAATTAGCCCATACCGTATTTTTTCAATTTCTTACGCAATGTACCACGGTTAATACCGAGCATATTTGCCGCACGGGTTTGGTTACCGCGGGTGTATTGCATAATCATATCTAACATCGGGTGTTCAACTTCCGCTAATACTAATTCGTAAAGATCATTCACATCTTGACCATCTAATTGTGATAAGTAATTGCGTAAAGCTTGTTTTACTGAATCACGTAATGGTTTGTTTGTTACTTGTGATTGAGAGTTTAAAACTGAAACGGTTAACGCTTCAGACGGACTACGTTGTTGTTCTAACATTTTTCTTTATCCAAAATTGAATTTAAAAAATCTTCCAGCACAATTAACTGCTCTTTCGGTTCATTAATTGCGTTAAAAGTCTGTCTAAAAACGGAATCGGGTTGAATTCCCTGTAAATACCAAGCCACGTGTTTGCGAGCTATTCGATAGCCTTTTTGTTCACCATAGAACTGATGAAGTTCTTGAATATGACGCAAAATATGACCGCACTTTTCACGTAAACTTGGTGTTTGAATTATCGTATCATGTTCTACTAGTGCTTCCACCGCTTGGAAAAGCCATGGATTGCCTAGTGCGGCACGACCGATCATTATTGCATCGGCACCTGTGTACTCAAGTACCTTTTTCGCTTTCGAGGCAGAATCAATATCACCATTCGCAATAACAGGAATTGAAATTGATTGTTTGACTGCTCGAATATTGTCGTATTCCGCTTCCCCTTCAAATAAGCATTCTTTCGTCCGCCCGTGAATGGTTAAAGCTTGAATACCAGATTGTTCTGCAATTTTGCCGATTTGCACACAGTTTCGGTTTGCCTTATCCCAACCTGTGCGAATTTTTAACGTCACAGGCACATCAACGGCATTCACCACTTCTTTTAAAATTTCCTCCACTAAATCGGGAAATTGAAGCAGTGCAGAGCCCGCTAATTTTCGATTTACTTTCTTTGCGGGACAGCCCATATTGATGTCGATAATTTCAGCACCATAGGCTACATTAATTGCTGCAGCTTGGGCCATTTCTAAAGGATCAGAGCCTGCGATTTGCACCGCATTTAATCCTAATTCTTCACTATGTGCTAAACGAAGTTTCGATTTCTCTGTATGCCAAACTTGTGGATTAGTGGACATCATCTCTGAAAACGTTAATCCCGCACCGTAATGGGCACATAAACGTCGAAAAGGTTGATCCGTAATACCTGCCATGGGTGCCAATAAAATACGATTTTTTAATTCATAAGAACCAATTCGCATTTTATGTTATCCCCAATTACAAATCCTATCTCCAATAAGTCAGGCTACAGTAGCAACCGACAAGGGGTGCTATATTACGCATTTTTCTTTTTTTTGCAAAGTGAAATTTGTTCAAAAAATGCACTTTTTTTAATTGACAAAAAGAAATTAAACCGATTTTAATTTACCTGTAATTCGGCACCATTCCTCTTTCACCGCAACAGGATCTAAATCAAAGGATTGTGTATAAGCATCGCATACCGATTGTGCTTGCGTTTCTAAAATGCCGGATAATCCAAGATCCCCACCCTCTTTCACTAATTGAGAAATAATCGGGTAAAGTTCTTTTAATGGACCTGCAAGAATATTCGCCACAACGACATCCGCTTTTAAATCTGCAGGTTTATCATCGGATAAGAAAAGTTGCAGACGATCCGCCACACCATTTTGTTCTGCATTATTACGGCTGGCGAGAATCGCTTGTGGATCGATATCAATACCAATCGCATTTTTTGCGCCTAATTTAAGGGCCGCAATAGCAAGAATCCCTGAACCGCAACCAAAATCGATGACGGTTTTGCCTGTTAAATCCAAACCATCTAACCACTCTAAACAAAGTGCGGTTGTCGGGTGGGTGCCTGTCCCGAAAGCTAAGCCAGGATCAAGCATTACATTAACCGCATTTTGATCCGGCACTTCACGCCAGCTTGGGCAAATCCATAAACGTTTGCCAAATTGCATTGGGTGGAAGTTATCCATCCATTCACGTTCCCAGTCTTTATCCTCGATTTGCTCGATTTTGTAAGCGGTATTTTCATCTAAATGATGCGCTTGTTTAAGCAGACTCACAATTTCACTCATATCTGTTTCTGCATCAAACAATGCGATCACATCGGTGTTTCCCCACAAACGTGTTTCGCCCGGAAGGGGCTCAAAAATCGGCGTATCTTGACTATCCATAAATGTCACCGAAACTGAGCCAATTTCTTCTAAAAAGTCGCTAATTTTCTCAGCTTTTTCATTTGTACTATTTAAGCGAATTTGAATCCACGCCATCTTTTTTTCCTTTTAATTAATTTCTTTATGTAACCATCTCGGTAATAAACTTACGCCTAGAGCTGAAACCACAATAATGATAATCCCAAGCGCTGAAACGAGTGAAACGTCCTCATTGAGCAGTAATACTGCCAAAAAGACACCAAAAATCGGCTCAAGTGCGGTCAAAATTCCCGAGATTTTTGCATCCACTGAATTTAAGCCTTTATTCCATAACCAAAAGGCAAACCAACTGCATGCTACGCCAAGATAAATCAAACCGAAGAAACCAAGCCAGTTAAAATGGATATCCCAGTTTTCAGTCAGTAATAAAGTAAATGGCAACATAGTGATGGTTGCTAACACAATCGAAATGGATGTGTAAGCTTGGGCTGAAACCGTTGCCACCACTTTTTTTGTCCAACGCAAGCAACAAGCAAACACAATACTTGCCGCCACCACTAAGGAACAGCCTAATAAACTAATTTCACTTGAGCCTTCATTACCCTGTCCACCTAAAATTAAAATAGCAACCCCTAAAAAAGCAAAAGCGCCACACAACCAATGGTACCATTTTGCACGATCTTGAAAGAAAAAATGTCCAATAAAAATCACACATAACGGCTCTAGTCCAATCATGGTCGTTGCGCTCGCCGCGCTCGTATATTTTAAGCCAATAAATTGCAGCAAAAAGGTGGCAGTATAATTAAAAAAACCTAACCACCAAAGCTGTTTTCGCATAGGTTTAGACACGCCTTTCCAACGACGAAAAAAGAGTGGCATCACAATAATCGCCGCCATGAATAAACGGGCTTGGATCATTAAAATAGTATCCATCATTGTGAAGGTGTATTTAGCGGCAACAAAGGCACTACTCCAAATAAACAATGCTAGAATTTGGTAAATCATAAAGTGCGGTCCATTTTTACTGGTTTTTGGCGCCGAATTGGTTACCTAAAATGAAAGCAATCAAACCAAATACAAGTGCGGGTACAATGGCATTAAAACCAAATAATTTAATACCAAATTGAGTCAATAACACAAAACTACTCAATCCCACCACCATAGAGCTTATTGCACCAGCAGCATTTGCTTTATCCCAATAAATGCCTAATACGATCACCCAAAGGAATGCAGCTTCTAATCCCCCAAAAGCAAACAAATTCAACCAAATAATCATATCTGGTGGATTCAGTGCCGCGAGAATTAACAACGCCGATAAAATCAGTGTAATGACTGATGAAATACGGCTAATTCGTTTTTCATTCTTCGCCGCTTCAGGTTTGCTCGCTAAATATAAGTCTTTCACAAAGATTGAAGAGGATTGAATGAGTTGCGCATCAACCGTAGACATAATCGCTGACATCGGCGCGGCTAAGAAAATCCCAGCAACAATGGGCGGAAGCACTTCCAACATTAAGGTTGGGATGACTTTGTCTGATACCGTTAGATCAGGCACAACGGCTCGTCCTAAAGCACCCGCCAAATGCATTCCGAACATAATGACTGAAAGGACAATCGTACCAATGAGCATGCCTCGATGTAAGGCTTTACTATCTTTAAAAGCCATACAACGCACGGCTGTATGTGGCAAACCAACCACACCAAAACAGACTAAGATCCAAAAGGATGCCATAAATTGAAAATCAAGCATATCATTCGGACCGTAAGGACTTACTAAACTCGGATCAATTTCAGTTAATTTATTGACCGCACTTTCCACGCCACCGAGATGGTAAACAACCCCAACTAATAGCACGATTGTACCCAAAATCATTACTGTACCTTGAATCGTATCGGTTAACACGACTGCTCGGAAACCACCAATAAACGTATAAATACCAACCGTTAAGGCAAAAATAAGTAAGGCATGAGTATAAGGAATACCTATCGTGGTTTCGAGCAATCTTGCCCCCCCAATAAATTGCACAACCATGGCGGCAAAGAAGGCGAGCAACAATGCTAGACTGGAAATCCAAACGAGATATTTATTTTTATAACGATAGAGAAAGAGATCATTGATGGTAAGCGCATTGGTTTCGCGAGAAAGTAATGCAAACTTTTTGCCTAATGCGCCTAAGGCTAACCAAACAGCCGGTACTTGGATCATGGCGAGTAATACCCAACCTAGCCCATATTTATAAGCAGCCCCTGGTCCACCAACAAAAGAACTGGCACTGGCATAAGTGGAAGCAGTTGTCATCGCAAGCACAAAGCCCGTCATGGAGCGATTTCCCACATAATACTCCGTAAGGAAATCACCTTTACTGCGTTTAACATAAGCAAATAATGCCGCGCCAAAGATGAAAACTAAGTAGATAACTAAGGGGAGAATAATACCTAAATTCATTATTTATTCTCCTTTGACTCAACGTCTAGTGGAATATCTAAAAAGACAATTTTGACAATCCAATACCCAATGATTACAAACAAAATGGGTAAATAAATGCAGGATAATTCAAACCACAACGGAAACCCTATCGGCCCAGACGAGTTTTTTGGTAGATAAGCACAAACACACCACCCAATCACGTAAAGAATGGCTAACCCTAATGCCCAGCGCGCCTCCTTGGTAGCTTGTTTATATCGTTGTGATAAATCCATTATTAACTCCTTTTGGTTAGAAAGTTGTGCCCATTTCTAGAAAAATACGATTTTTATCATAACTATAAAATGGATGATTACTTGAAACTCGTTGATAAGACCATGTAATTTTAGGCGTGATTCCCCAAAAGTAAAGATCACGATGCCATAATGTTACTGCTGATTGATATTCATTATTTTTTTGACGAATATTAAATAAATCAGCACCTTTGTAAGTTCTATGCGCATAGGCAAGGGAAACTCGAGTTGAAATACCCCAGCCCCACTCTTGCCCCCAACCTAAACGCAGATTTTTACGTTGATAAGCATTGTCTTCGTCGCGTGTATTTTCACGATTATAATCAGCGCCTACAAACCAAAATTGACCACTCTTAGGAAAATAAGATAACGTATTCGACCAAAGATAGTTATTCCCATTCAAATGTTTACGAGTGGTATAACGCTGTTCACCATACTCAAGTGCGGTTGAAATTTGCCACTTTTCACTCAACCAATAAGTTAAATCTAAACGAGCACCTGAATTTTTCGAATACTGTTTCATTGACTCGTTACCTGATGCGCCACCAGCATACCATCGTCTTTCTGTAAATGGCATCAATGAAATCTCAAAACGTGCTGTTTGATAACCTACTCCAGCACCGACTCTACCATTAAATTCATTATATTTTTTATTATCCCAGTAATATTTTCCTCTTCCCTCAATAGAAAATTGAGCGAAATAATTATGGGATAATGACCATTTTTTCTCTGCTTCTGCAAAATAAGAAAAACCTGTTGCACTTTCGCGCTCCCAGGCATTCCAATTTCCAATGCGAGTGCCTGCTTTTGGTGCATTGTTAATATTACTTTCATTCAAGAAACTCAAACCACCTCGAAACTTCCACTGTTCTCGGCGGTTAAGTGCTGAAAGATATTGGTCGATCATGGCGATAGACTCAGGTGAAACTTGTTCAGCTCTCAGTTTTTGGAATTGATCTTTAGCAGCCTCATTATCATTGTTTAAAAAGAGAGCTTGTGCTAACTGATAACGTAACGGTAGAATGGTCGAATCTTGAGAAAATAGCGTACGATAACGAGTTACCGCCTCCGAAAAACGCCTTTCTTCGCGAGCATTAATCGCATTCGCCCATTCAAGTAAAAATGGATCTTGTTTAGACAAGTTTTGATACAACGGCAATAATAGTTGAACGGCTTCACCGTTATTTTGCAACACTGCAGGAATCAATCCACGTACGATTAAATCAGGATGTTTTGCCAATTCTTCTTTCGTCATAGAAAGTGTATGTTTATCATCATGTTTTTCTGAAATTTGTGGCTTTTGAGTGGATAAGTCAGGTTTCACAAGCTGAAGCTGATCATCAAACCGCTCATCCCGAGGTTGAGGAGACTTCTCTGCAGCAAAAGAGAAAGAACTCAGCAATAAAGACGAGCTTAAGAATAAAACAAGTTTAGATTGTGGAATCATTTTTATTCCCATAAAGAAAATAAAGCAAGCACGAAGCTTGCTTTAAATAATAATGAAATAGAATTTTTTATTGTGCTTTTGCACCGTAGGCTCCAACCCAAGAATTATCTTTAGCTTTTACCATTCCACCTAGTTCTTTAGCTCCATCCCCATAAAACTTGCCCTCTGATACAGCTTCTGAAACAAAAGAGGAGGATTTTGCAGTACCGTAAAATTTATTGCCTGAAATATCGGCATTAATGTCAACTTTGACGTTATTAAATTTACTTTCCCCAGATTCAACATCATATTTCGGACTATCAACGTTTAAACTTCCTGATAATTTTTTGTCACCAAAATTAACCTTAAATTCAGAGGTGCCTTTTCTATAACTACCAAATACGTGATTCCCTTTATCAGCCATTATACTTTCACCTTTGTAAGTAACTTCTCCTGATTCTGGCACACTGTTTGAAGGATTTCCATTATAAAAAAGAATATCATCTTGCCCAAATGAATGACTTGCAATTGCACCAAAGCGAACATCTGTGTATTTTCCACAACAAATATGTGGAGCTAAATTCAGCTCCTCGATAAAAGCACCTTCTTTTGTCCAATCTTGACTTGATTCAAATTTAAAATCAATAGGGATATTTTTGCCATCAACATTGATACTAGCAAAATTATTAGTAGCAATGAGCTCCTGTTCATTTTTAATTGTATTAATATTTCCCGCAATATTTCCCTCATCTCCTGTTTTTATAGAAAATGCTAAACCAGTATTAGTTGGCAAACGTTCAGGCATTCCAAGAGTTGTCTGTTCAATTGGTTTGGATTCCTCAGTTGGTTTGGATT
>NZ_KV838002.1:60717-61050 GCF_001838615.1 Haemophilus sp. HMSC61B11 | reverse complement strand
GCGAGTCGCGAAGCCAAAGAATGGGAAACGGGTGGAAGTCAACGTCTTGTCATTGATTCGGCATTAAATGTTATTAGCACCGCTTTAGCCGGCAGACCGGCAGCGGAAGTGGTGGCTTCAGGATTATCGCCTGCGGTGAATAATCAAATTAAGAAAGCGACAACAGATGCAAAAGGCAATGTGAATACTGCTCTCAATTTGACTGCTCATGCACTTTGGGGCGCGGTAGAGGCTTATGCAGGCAACCGTAATGTTGCTGCGGGGGCGGCAGGTGCAGCAGGTGGAGAGGCTGCGGCTCATTTTCTCGCCTCGACACTTTATGATAAATCACCT